>NZ_KV805101.1:0-259 GCF_001811545.1 Corynebacterium sp. HMSC074A09
AAACCGCTCCGGTCCTTTAGCCGGGCGGCTATTTGTCATGCCCGGCTCCGTTTCAACTCCAAGGAGCACACCTGATGTCTGCATACGGATACGGCCGTCACGAGCATGGCCAAAATTTTCTCACAGACCACAAGATCATCAACTCCATCGTCGATCTTGTGAAACAAACCTCCGGCCCCATCATTGAGATCGGGCCAGGAAGCGGTGCCCTCACTCACCCGATGGCCCACTTGGGGAGGGCGATAACGGCAGTTGAGGT
>NZ_KV805102.1:0-262 GCF_001811545.1 Corynebacterium sp. HMSC074A09
AGGGTTTCATCAGTCAAGGCTGTCAGTGCTGACATGGGTTGATCGATAGCAATGAGGGATTCAATGTCGAGCAGGCAGTGGGTGTCTTGTATGGCTTTGACTTTCGGCAGACTTTCTAGCCGGTGGATAGCACGCAGGCCGGATTTGATGTGGCCTTCCGGCAGTGACCAGGCAGCAACTAGGGATAGTGCGGTGGTGTTGATATCGGCGTGCAGGCTGGGCATGGCCCCGACCCAGGTTTTATAGGTGGCCCGGCGGGCTT
>NZ_KV805103.1:0-39660 GCF_001811545.1 Corynebacterium sp. HMSC074A09
ACTCCGTGTCCAAAAAGTCCATGGACATAACAACCGCGGACTAGGCCCTCGACACGGAAACTGCCCTAGCTGACAGAGTTATGCCCCGCCATTGAAGCGGGAGCACTGGTTTTGGCAGATAGGGCAGTTATACGGCCAGGGAGAGCCATGAAAGCTGCGCTGCAGCTTTGGCTAGCGGGCGCTGCTGGCTTCCAGCTTCTCGTAGAGCTCCATGACGGTGTCGTGGCCCTCTGACGTAGAAATCTTGATGTTCTTGGCTTCGATTTCGCCGGCGCGCAGGCTGGCCATTTCCTGGTGGTAGCGGAAAACCACGGCAATGGTGGCCGCCACCGGGACGGCCAGGAAAGCGCCGATGATGCCCGCCAGGGCGGAACCCACGGTCACGGAGAGCAGCACCATTGCTGCGTGCAGTCCCATGGCCTTGGACTGCAGCATCGGCTGGAGCACGTTGCCCTCCACCTGCTGGACAATGATGATGAGGGCAAGTGCCAAGAGGGCCTTGGTGAGGCCATCTGAAACCAGCGCGATGATGACGGCCAAAGCACCCGCAGTGACCGCACCGATGACTGGGATGAAGCTGGCGAAGAAGGTCACCACGCCGATGACGAGAGCCAGCGGAACCTGGAGGACCCAGAGGCCGAGGCCGATGAGGAGGCCGTCGACAGCCGCGACGGCTGCTTGTGCCTGAATGAAGCCGGACAGCGTATTCCACACGCGAGTCAGCAGCTCAGTGGCGTGCCAGCCCGCGGAGTAGCCGGAGTAGGTGCGCAGCCACGGCAGGAACTTATCGCCGTCCTTGAGGATGAAGAAGGCGACGAAGAGCATGATGGCGAGCGCCATGGCGATGGAGCTGGCCATCGATACACCGGAAATCACCCCGGTGGCGATGTTGGAAGCTTGGCCCTTGAGGAAAGCCATGGCGTCATCCAACACTTCCTGGACCTTCGCTGCATCAATCTCAATGGGCAGGTCCTTGGCCATATCGACGAGCTTGTTCAAGCCGCCCTCAGCTTGGCTGACCAGGGACGCACCCTGAGAGGAGACCACTGGGGCCATTGCTGCGAACACGCCGCCGATGATGGCCAAAAAGCCCAGCAGCGTGGTGATGGCGGCCAGCGCGCGGGGGAACTTGTGCGCGCGCAACCAGTTGGTCACGGGGAAGAGCACCGTGCACACCAGGATGGCCAGGATGACCGGCAGCAGGCCTACCCAGATGAACTTCAGCAGGTAGCCGGCTAGGCCGACGCCCGCCACCACGATGATGAAGATCAAGCACACCTTGGCCAGGGAGATGGCGTCGCGCCCGAGGACGCGGGACTTGTCATCGGTCTTTGACACCGGGAGGGCGGCTTCTTCGCTGATGGGCTTCGCAGCAGCGGACTGTTCTGCGGCTTCAGAAGCCGCAGTGGACGCCGCCGCGTCAGAGGCCGTGGAGGGCTGGGGGTCGGTGCCCGGGCGGGCACCGTCACCATTGTTGTTTCTCATGCGCTCCATCTTCTCATATGAGCGCAGAAACGAGCTATGCGCGGATGCTGCTTACCTGGCGGATGATGCCAAAGCGGTGCATCGTCACCGAGACCGCCTGCTCGAGGAGGAAGGGCAGAAGCTCGCGGCGGCCATCGGCCAACACCGGCTGGTCCAAGACCACGGAGTTGGATTCCACCGCTGCCTCAAAGAGGCCCGGCTCCACGGAACCAACGACGCGCACGCGGCCCGACTCCAGGCGAGCGACCTCACGGGCGAAGGTTTCTGCTTCCACGGCGTCGACCTTAAAGCCCAGTCCACGCAGCTCCGCAGCCTTCTCCGGGGCGGCGCTGAAGCGCACCGGGGAGTCGGTGCGGGTGGCGGCGAGGGCGAGGCGGGAGACGTCGCGAAGCGCGGCGTCCGAGGCGATGCGCACCTGCAGCGGGGTCAGCACCGGGCGGTAGCGGAAGACGTTGGCCTCGCAGACCAGGCCGGAGCGGTCGTGCTTGCGGCCGAACTCCTGCTGCCAGGCCAGTTCGTCGAGCTCTGCTGCGCGCCACAGCCAGGCGGTGTCCTCCTCCGAGAGATCGAGGTCACCGAAGGCACGCAGCTGGGCCGCCACCGGCTGCGAGATATCCACGTCGAAGGGGCGCAGCGGGCCCTCGGACCAGGTGCCGAACTGCGCGACATAGTTCGGGCCGCCGGCCTTGGCACCCGGGCCCATGACGGATTGCTTCCAGCCGCCGAAGGACTGGCGTTGCACAATCGCGCCGGTAATACCGCGGTTGACGTAGGCGTTGCCCACCTCCACGCGCTCGAGCCAGTAATCGATCTCATCGTTATCCAGCGTGTGGATGCCGCCGGTGAGGCCGTAGCCGGTGGAGTTCTGCCACTCGATGGCCTCCTCCAGGGTCTCCGCGTGCATGATGCCAAGCACCGGGCCGAAGCACTCGTTGACGTGGAACCAGGAGCCGGGGCGCACGTTATCGCGAATACCCGGCGACCACAGGGTGCCTTCCTCGTTGAGCTTCTTCGGCTTCACCAGCCACTTTTCACCCGGCTCCAGCTGGGTCAGGCCGCGCAGCAGCTTCTCGCCCGGGGCTTCGGCCAGGCCGTTCATCGTCGTCGTGATGTCGTAGCCGGGGCCGGTGATGAGGGTCTCGACGGCGTCGACAAGCTGGGAGCGCAGGCGCTGCGACTCGCCGGCCGCGCCCACAAAGATAACCAGGGAGGACGCCGAGCACTTCTGGCCGGAGTGGCCGAAGGCGGAGAGGTACAGGTCCTGAATGGCCAGGTCCGGGTCCGCGGACGGGGTGATGATGAGCGCGTTCTTGCCGGAGGTCTCCGCCATGATGTTGAGCTCCGGCTTCCAGGAGCGGAAGAGCTTGCCGGTATCGGAAGCGCCTGTGAGGATGACGGCGTCGACGTCGCCGTGGGAGACCAGAGCGCGGCCGGCGTCGCCCTCGTCGGTGAAGACGAGCTGGACCAGATCCGGGTCGAGGCCCTGTGCCTCGAGGCCGGCGCGGAAGGCGTCCACGACAAGCTTCGCACAGTGCACGACCTGCGGCGCAGGCTTAATGATGACGGCGGAACCCGCAGCCAGGGCGGCCGCGATGCCGCCGGTGGGGATGGCCACCGGGAAGTTCCACGGCGGGGTCACCACGGTCACGCGGTAGGGCGTGAACTCGGCGGCGTAGTTCTCCAGCAGGCGCGCGGACTGCGCGTAGTAGGTGCAGAAGTCGATGGCCTCGGAGATTTCCGGGTCGGTCTGCGTGACAGTCTTATTGGCCTCGTAGGCGGCCACGGAGATGAACTCGCCGCGGCGGTTGGCCAGCACATCGGCCACGGCCTCGAGCGCGCGGGCGCGGTCCTCGGCAGGACGGGAGCCCCACTCGGCGCCGAGCTCGGCGGCGCGGGCCACGTGCTTGTCGACGACCCCCGTATCCGTCACCTCGTCCACCCCGTGCTCGCCCGGGTCGTTGGCCAGGGCCTTAAGCGCCCACTCGCGGTTAGCCTCCAGGGCTGGGTCGGTGTCCGGCTCGTTGGCGAAGCGCCCGGTGCGCGGTGCCTGGCGGCCGGCTGCCTGCTCGGCCTCCTCCAGGCGGTTTTGGGTGCGGCGCGGGCCGGCGAAGGTATCCCAGCGCTGCGCGACGGCCTCGCGGAAGACCTCCTCCTGGTCCTTCAGCGCCTGCTCCTCCGGTGCGAAGAGGGCGTAGAGGAAGTTCTGCGGAGCGGAGTTCTCCTCCAAGCGGCGCACCAGGTAGGAGACCGCGACGTCGAAGTCCTCCATGTGAACCACTGGGGTGTAGAGGATCTGGCGGCCCTCGAAGGCCTCGCGGACCGCGGTCTGCTGGGCCGGGGACATGCCTTGGAGCATCTCGGAATCCATCATGCGCATCACGCCGCGCTTGGTGCCCAGCTTGTAGGCAAACGCCGCGGTGTAGAGGTTGTGGGTGGCCACGCCGATGCGCACGCAGTCGGCGAACTCGGGGCGCAGAATGTAGTCGAGCAGGCGGTAGTAGTTGGCATCCACCTCATCCTTGGTGGAGTACGGCGCGGAGGGCCAGCCGTGGATTTCTCCCTGGACGTGCTCCATGGAGAGGTTCGCGCCCTTGACGATGCGAATCTTGATGCGGGAGCCGCCCTCGGCCACGCGCTGCTTGGCGAATTCGGCCAGGTGCACCAAGGCGTCGAAGGTATCCGGCAGGTAGGCCTGCAGGACGATGCCTGCCTCGAGGTTGATGAACTCCGGTTCGCTGAGCAGCTCGGTAAACAGGCGCACCGTGAGGTGGAGGTCGTGGTACTCCTCCATGTCCAGGTTGATGAAGACCTTGTCGGGGCGGCGCGCGGCGGCCTCGTACAGCGGGCGCAGGCGCTCCTTGAGGCGGACCAAGGAACCCTCGATATCCCAGGGGTTGAGCTGGGCCACCATGGAGGAAGCCTTGACGGACACGTAGGTCACGCGCGGGTTCTTGATGAGCTTGAGGGTGCGCTCAGCGCGGGAGCGCGCTTCCGCATCACCCAGCACGGCCTCGCCGAGGAGGTTGAGGTTGAGTTGCTCGCCGGACTCGGCGGCCTTGTCCAGGGTCTTGTTCAGGGCATCGCTCTCAGCGTCGAGGACCAGGTGGCCGACCATCTGGCGCATGCGCATGCGGGCCAGCGGCATGACCAGGTTGGGCAGGATCGGGCCGAAGAAGCCACCCAGGCCCACCAGCGATCCGTTGATGAGGCCGAGGAAGGAAGCATCGTAGGTGGTGGTGACGGACTTCAGTGCGTGGGCGGCTACCTTGTCATCTTCGGGGCGCATGACGCGGTCGACGAAGTCCATGGTGAAGGCCACTCCGTCCGGGTTGCGCAATAAGTCAGCGAGCTGTTCTGTGGCCGGATCCTGTTCGTCGGCAGTGGAGGCGAGCCAGGAGTGGGCTTGGGCCGCGGCGGCGTCGATCAGCGCGGCGTCGATGTCGGTGGATTCGGGCACGGGGGTATGAGCATCGTTAGTCATGGATTACAACCTTTATGGGTCTCAAGGCACACTGGTACAGCCTTATGGAATGCGGAAAGAACACAAACTATCGAGTCCAGCAGTTGCTCAAGCTCTGTGCGGCGCTGATTAGCCTGTCCAGTTTGTGTGATAAGAGGGCTTACTTAACGTTGGCGTGCACAACTGGAGGCCGGTCGGAAGAACGACGCTGTCTAATGAAGTAAGCATTCATATGTGACCACCCTTCTTGCGTGGGGAAACGGCCAAGCGGTGGCTTGGCCGGGCCAGCGAAAAATAGGCGCCTTTAACATGGTCCGCCACACAGTGGGTGCAGACATGTAACCCATCTCGCTTATATGAAAGCTAGCCCCTTATGTTGGGGTGAGTCAATCCCACAGGTGTTGTTTTGAGGGGAGGTTGCTACCCCCGTGTTAGTGACTGAGATACTCCGTGAGATCTGTCGCGATCTTCTGTGCGCCCATTGGACCTAGGCCGAGTGCCCACGTATCGTCGCTGACCTCGATAGCATGGCCGTCTTTAACCGCTGGAAGCTGCTGGAACGCCGCAGTGGAAATGGCGGTGTCTTGGCCGGTGGCGGAGGGATCTCCGTAGCTGCAGTAGAAGATGTAGTCGGCGTCCGCTTGGTCAATGTTCTCCGGTGAGATTTCTGCAGCGAGCTCTTCGATGTCCTGGTTGGCGGGGCGGGCGAGGCCGGCGTCATCAAGCACCGTTCCAATGAGTGAAAGGCGCCCGTAGAGGCGTACTTTGCCCGGCATGAAGCGCAGAATGGTGACGGTGGTGTCTTCGCTAGCTGGCCCGTCCTTAATGACCTTCTTTACTTCTTCGATCTTCTTGTCGTAGTCGGCCATGACTTGTTCGGTGCGCTCTTCCTCGCCGAGGGCTTCACCGATCAGGTGGAAGTTTTCTTTCCAAGTGTACCCAGGGCGAATCGAGAAAACGGTAGGCGCGATGGAGCTGAATTGGTCATAATACTTATCCATGCGCAGCTGCGAGCCGATGATGAGGTCCGGTTGTAGTGAGGCGATCTTTTCCATATTGACTTCGTTGATCGTGCCTACCGTTTCGATGTCACTTGCTTTGTCGGCCATGTAATCGGGGACGGGGTTCTGACCCTTAGACGTGGTCATGCCGACTGGCTTCATGCCAAGGGCAAGGACGGAGTCGAGCTCGCCGCTTTCGAGAACGACTACTCGTTGAGGCTTCTCTTTGAGCTCGGTCGTACCACGGGCATGTGTGACGGTGCGGGGGAACTGGCCGGGAGCTGCATCGCTGCCAAAGGATTGGGTCTTCTCTCTGGCTCCAGCAAAGCCCTCGCCACCAGTTGCCACGGAGTCATTTCCTGCGGCGGAGTTGGATTTTCCTGTTTCCTTCTCTGCTGGAGAGGATGAGCTGGACCCGCCGGTGTTTGAATCGGCGTTTTCGAGGCTGGCGCAACCGGTGAGAGCTAGCGCTGCGGTAAGGCCAACAGCGGTAAGGCGGAGGAGTGGGATGTGAGACGCGATTTTCTTTCGAGTAGTCATAAAAGGTAGCCTAACCTAAATTAGGTCAAGCTAAGGAAACGTGAGCGTATGAAGGTGTTTGGGTGGTGTTGGTGATTGAGCAGGGGGTGCACACCGGAAAGGGAAATACTCGGCGTCTTGGTCGGGTAGTAGTTGCTGGCCTTGCCATTCTCTGTATCGGCGTGGGGCTGTCGCTGGCGTTGGGGGCGCGCAGCATTCCTTTCAGTGACGTGTTGGCCGCCCTTCGAGGTCAGCCTGGTATAGCTTCCTCGATCGTGTGGGAGAGGCGGCTTCCCCGTACTCTCGTGGCCGTTTGTGCGGGCTGTGCTTTGGCTCTCGCTGGTGCAGTTCTGCAGATTATGACGCGCAACCCTTTGGCAGATACCGGAGTTTTCGGGATTAACGTAGGCGCCAGCTTGGCCGCGGCCATTGCTCTGGGCTGGTGGGGGTGGCAATCACCTTTTGCTTTTTCGCTCGCAGCCATCATCGGTGCGGCAGTGACCATGCTGCTGGTCACCGCGGTAGGGCGTGGCAGAGCTGGCGATGTTGATCCGCTGAGACTGATTCTTGCAGGTGTAGCCATCGGGGCGGTATGTGAAGGGCTTTCCTCCGCTCTCATCCTGGTAGATCCGCACTCTTTTGCACGTATCCGCGCGTGGGTGACGGGCTCTGTTGACGTGGCCTCGTGGACACCGGTGGCGATTACAGCCGGCGGGTTAGCAGTTGGTGTGGTGCTGCTGATTGCCTTTGCGCGCCATTTGCCGCCCCTTGCTCTGGGGGATGACGTTGCGGCGGGTCTCGGTATCAACCTCAAACTGACTCGTTTGGGACTTGTCGCGGCGGTAACAGTGTTGGCTGCTACCGCTACCGCAGCGGCGGGGGTGATTGTATTTGTCGGATTAGTCATCCCGCATGTTGTCAGGCTGTGCGGGATATATGAAGAACGGGCACAGCTTGTCGCCGCTGCCGTGGTGGGGCCTTTGTTTTTGTTGGGAGCCGATATTGTGGGGCGCTACCTCACTGCTGCTGAGTTGCCGGCTGGCGTCACGGTGTCGCTCATTGGTGCCCCAGTATTGATTGCGCTGTCCCATCGCGCTGGAAGGAGGCTGTGATTGTGAGCGTGAGAAGTGTTTTGTCCTTTACGGGCATTGTGATCGTCGCGCTGGCTATTGCTGCCTATTCGCTCTTCTCGCCTGGTGCCGGGCAAGAAAGCGCAGCGTTGTGGTCCGTGGCTACGAATCCCAATAGCACTGACTTTGCGGCCACCGTCGTGTGGCAATGGCGTGCTCCGCGGGTGGTTGCTGCGATTGTCGTAGGAATGTGTTTGGGCATAGCGGGCGCCATCTTTCAGATCCTTACTCACAATCCTCTGGGGTCGCCCGACATCATCGGGTTTAATACCGGTGCCTATACCGGTGTCATCGCGGTTTCCTTGGCGGGCTTTAGCTCCGCGTTCAACATTGCGCTAGGCGCATTGGTGGGTGGGGCTCTCACTGCGTTACTCATCATGGGGCTTTCATTTGCAGGAAGGCTTACGGGAGCAAGACTGATTGTGGTGGGGATTGGAGTGACGTTCTTTCTTTCAGCAATAAACAAGTGGTTGATTCTTAGCGGTGAGTTGGAGCAATCCTTAGGCGCGGCGACTTGGGCTGCTGGAACATTGAATGCTGTGTCCTGGGCACGAGTTATTCCATTGGGGGTGCTGGGAGGCGCGGCGTGCGTCGCTGGGTTGCTGCTGCGTGGCTGGTGCGACGCGCTTGCCCTGGGGGATAGCGCGGCGAGTGCGTTGGGGTTGAACGTGAGTCGTGCACGTGTGGTGATGGTTCTGGTTGGCACAGTTCTTGTCGCTGTATCGACGGCGATAGCGGGTCCAATCTCATTTATCGCCCTCGCGGCCCCGCATATGGCTCGGTTGCTCTCGCGTCCAGACAGGACACCGGTGTTGCTCTCTGGAGTCCTCGGTGCTCTTTTCTTGCTCGCTGCCGACTTAGCAGGGCAGCGACTGTTTTTCCCAATTACTCTGCCTGCCGGTCTTATTACGGTGTGCGCCGGTGGCATCTATCTGGCGGGTCTGCTGCTGTGGCAATCCCGAGCTGCCGGAATGAAAGGTCAGTAAAGTGAACCAGCAAAAAGTATGTGACGGTGCGCCGAGCGTGCGGGCTGAGGGGGTGAGCATGTCCTACGGGAGGACTGCCCCGCTAATTCTCGACTCGGTGGATGTGTCTTTTCCGGCCGGGAAATTCACTGCCATTATCGGTCCCAATGGTTGTGGAAAATCCACTTTGGTCAAGGTGTTGGCGCGGTTGGAAACACCGAACGCGGGCGCGGTGCGCATTGGCGAACAAGATGCAGCCGCATTCTCTCGGCGAAGCTACGCTCGGCGCGTCGCCGTGATGTCGCAGCAATCCATAGCTCCCGAAGGGATCAATGTCAGGGAACTGGTCGCGCGCGGGCGCTTCGCCCACCAAGGATTTATGGGGTGGAGGAGTCAGGAGGACGAGCGTGCTGTTAGTCGCGCGCTAGCAAAGGTAGGCCTTGAAGAACTGGAGACGGCCGAGGTAGCGGCGTTGTCTGGTGGTCAGCGTCAGCGTGCTTGGCTGGCTATGGCCCTCGCCCAGGAAACGCCTGTGCTCTTCTTGGATGAGCCAACGAGCGCTCTTGACATCGGATACCAGCATTCCTTCATGCGGCTGATGCGACAGCTGGCAGGAAACAAAACCCTCATTGCGGTCATTCATGACTTGGCGCATGTATTGCGCTATGCGGATCGCGTCGTGGCGATGAAAGATGGAAAGGTGTGGGACGCGGGCGTGCCGCGCGACGTCATTACCCCTGCCCTTATTGAGGAACTCTATGGGCTGACAGTCCGCGTTGTAGATGTGGACGGTGAGCCAGCAATCGTCCCTGTGGGGTGAGTTTCCGCCAAACCGGTTTTGTTTTCCCAGCGTGTGGGCGGTAATTAAAAAAGTTGAGTGGATCGGGAACAACTTTGGGTTTGCCCGCGTTGTGTAGGTTGAGTGACCGGCGCTCAGGTTTGGATGACAATGGGTGCCGCTTCTGTTAGAGTTCAACCCTGAACGCGGCGGAAGTTGAGTCGCGCACTATCAACTTAAGAACAAACCCCAACAAGCAAGGAGAAAAGATTATGGGACGCGCAGTAGGAATTGACCTCGGCACCACCAACTCGGTCGTATCCGTTCTGGAAGGTGGCGAGGCCACCGTTATCGCTAACTCGGAGGGTTCCCGCACCACCCCGTCCGTCGTGGCTTTCGCTAAGAACGGCGAAATCCTCGTCGGCCAGTCCGCTAAGAACCAGGCGGTCACCAACGTTGACCGCACCATCCGCTCCGTCAAGCGCCACATCGGCACCGACTGGACCATCGACATTGATGACAAGAAGTACACCCCGCAGGAGATTTCGGCCCGCACGCTGATGAAGCTGAAGCGCGACGCCGAGGCTTACCTGGGTGAGGACGTTACCGACGCCGTTATTACCGTCCCTGCTTACTTCGAGGACTCCCAGCGCCAGGCCACCAAGGAGGCCGGTCAGATTGCAGGCCTCAACGTCCTGCGCATCGTTAACGAGCCGACCGCCGCTGCACTGGCCTACGGCCTGGAGAAGGGCGAGCAGGAGCAGACCATCCTGGTCTTCGACCTGGGTGGCGGTACCTTCGACGTCTCCCTGCTGGAGATCGGCGACGGCGTGGTTGAGGTTATGGCTACCGCTGGTGACAACCAGCTCGGTGGTGACGACTGGGATCAGCGCATCGTCGACTGGCTCGTTGATAAGTTCAAGGCCTCCCAGGGCGTTGACCTGACCAAGGATAAGCGCGCCGTCCAGCGCCTGCGTGAGGCAGCTGAGAAGGCCAAGATTGAGCTGTCCTCCTCCCAGTCCGCCAACATCAACCTGCCGTACATCACGGTGGACGCGGAGAAGAACCCGCTCTTCCTGGATGAGACCCTGTCCCGCACCGAGTTCCAGAAGATCACCCAGGGCCTGCTGGACCGCACCAAGGAGCCGTTCAACCAGGTCATCAAGGACGCTGGCCTGTCCCTCTCCCAGGTTGACCACGTGGTTCTCGTCGGTGGCTCCACCCGTATGCCGGCTGTGTCCGACCTGGTCAAGGAAATGACCGGCAAGGACCCGAACAAGGGCGTGAACCCGGACGAGGTCGTGGCAGTCGGCGCTGCGCTGCAGGCAGGTGTGCTGCGCGGTGAGGTCAAGGACGTGCTGCTTCTCGACGTCACCCCGCTCTCCCTCGGCATCGAGACCAAGGGTGGCGTGATGACCAAGCTCATCGAGCGCAATACCACCATCCCGACCAAGAAGTCCGAGACCTTCACCACGGCTGATGACAACCAGCCTTCCGTGCAGATTCAGGTCTACCAGGGCGAGCGTGAGATGGCTTCCGCCAACAAGCTGCTCGGCTCCTTCGAGCTCGGCGGCATCGCCCCGGCACCGCGCGGTGTCCCGCAGATTGAGGTCACCTTCGACATCGACGCCAACGGCATCGTCTCCGTTTCCGCTAAGGACAAGGCCACCGGCAAGGAGAACACCATCAAGATTCAGGATGGTTCCGGCCTCTCCCAGGAGGAGATCGACCGCATGGTCAAGGACGCCGAGGCACACGCCGAGGAGGACAAGAAGCGCCGCGAGGAGCAGGAGACCCGCAACCAGGCGGAATCCACCTCCTACCAGACCCGCAAGTTCATGGATGAGAACTCCGACAAGCTGCCGGAGGACCTCAAGACCCGCGTGACCGAGGCTGCCGACGCCGTCGACGAGGCCCTCAAGGGTGATGACATTGAGGCGATTAAGTCGGCCGTCGAGAAGCTCGGCACCGAGTCCCAGGAGCTGGGCAAGGCTCTGTACGAGGCGCAGGCTGCTGAGGCAGGCGCCGAGGGTGCCGCTGCTGGCGAGACCGCTGGTGACCCGAACGTCGTCGACGCCGAGGTTGTCGACGAGGACGACGAGAACAAGGAGAAGTAAACCATGACCTCCCCTCAGGACCCGGGCAACCCGGCCAATACCGACCCTGAGGCAACCTCCGCTGAGGCTGCGGAGGCTGCCGCCGCCGAGGCTGCTTCTGCCGACGGCGTCGTGGATGACGCCACGACGAACACTGCTGAGGCACAGGCCGACGCCGCCACCGCGGGCACCGCTGAGGCAGAGGCCGCGGTAGAGGATGCCGCCCGCGACATCACCGATGAGGCGGCCGCCGGTGAGGACACCAGCGCTGAGAACTCCCTGGAGGCTCAGCTGGCTGAGCGCACCGAGGATCTGCAGCGCCTCAACGCGGAGTACACCAACTACCGCCGCCGCACAGAGCGTGACCGGCAGGCCGTGATCGAGACTTCTAAGGCTAAGGTCCTGGCAGACTTCCTGCCTATCCTTGATGACCTGGAGCTCGCACGCCAGCACGGTGACCTCAACGAGGGCCCGCTCAAGGCCATCGCGGACAAGCTCACGGGCGTGCTGACCAGCAACCAGCTGACCTCGTTCGGTGCCGAGGGCGATGCCTTCGACCCCGAGGTGCACGAGGCGGTTCAGGACCTGTCCACCGGTGACGAGCAGGTCATCGGCACGGTTCTGCGCCGTGGCTACACGGTGGGTGAGCGCGTCGTGCGCACCGCCATGGTGATTATCGCCGACCCCGCCGAGTCAGCCGATGCCGCTGACAGTCCGGATACCCCGGATAACGCAGAATAGGCATCCTAGGTGGCGTCAGGGTTTGAGTATTCCTTGGCGCCACTGTTCTTTTCACTACTTAGTTAGCATTTTTACTTAGCAAAAAATCTTTAAACCCAACCGATTAACGATTCTCCTGAAAGGAGGAGATGCCCAGTGAACGCTAAGCCAGAATGGGCAGACAAGGATTATTACGCGGATCTGGGGGTCTCCTCATCCGCTACCGCCGAAGAGATTAAGCACGCTTACCGCAAGCTGGCCCGCCAGAACCACCCCGACGCCAACCCGGATAACCCCGCGGCGGCGGAGAAATTCAAGCAGGTGGCTGAGGCCTATGATGTGCTGTCTGATAAAGCTACCCGCAAGGAGTATGACCAGTTCAAGGCCATGATGCGCGGCGGTGGCTTTGGGCGGAGAGGAGGCGCCGGGTTTCCCGGCGGGTTTCGATCCACGCACATGGGTGGACCGGGTGCGCAAGACTTCGACCTCTCGGACATCTTCGGAGGATCCGCTCGAGGAGCGTCTCAAGGCGGCGGTCTGGGGGATATCTTCGGTGGCGTTTTCAACCGCGGCGGTGGTGCTGGCCACACAGCTCGGCCGTCGCGGGGGGCCGACGTCGAAACGCACATAACCCTCGACTTCCGCGAGGCGGCCAAGGGGACCACCATCCCGCTGCAGTTGAGCGGCGAAGCCCCTTGTACCACGTGCCACGGTTCCGGCTCGAAGACCGGCAAGCTGTCGACGTGCTCGACGTGTGATGGCACCGGGTTCACCTCGGAACAGCGCGGCTCCTTCGGTTTCTCGGCGCCGTGCACCGACTGTGGGGGCACCGGCCAGCGCGCGGAGGATCCATGCGCGGATTGCTCTGGCACCGGAACGGTACACCGCACCCGCTCGATTACGGTACGTATCCCCGCCGGGGTCATCGATGGGCAAAAGGTGCGCCTGGCTGGCCAGGGCGAAGCGGGGCCGAACGGCACCCCGTCCGGCGATCTCTTCGTAGCGGTCACGGTGAAGCCCGACAAGGTCTTCACTCGGGAAGGCGATGACCTACACGTCACCGTCCCCGTCTCCTTTGCGGAGCTGGCCTTGGGTGACACCATTACGGTGCCGACCCTCGATTCGCCCGTGCGCGTCAAGGTACCGGCGGGAACGCCCGACGGGCGCACGCTGCGCGTCAAGGGCCGCGGCGTAGCCAAGCGTGGCGGCAAGGCCGGCGACCTCATGGTGACCGTGCAGGTCACCGTGCCCTCCACGCTGGATGCCGCGGCCTCCTCGGCGCTGCGCAGCTACGCACAGGCGGAGAAGGACTCCGGCTTCGATCCGCGTGCTGGCTGGGCCGGCAACACGGTGACGCGCTAGTAGGAGGTGTGAGATGAGCAAGGACGACACAAATCGAACCGATGCGGCCCAGCCCAAGGCGATGTACGTCATCTCTGTAGCCGCGGAACTATCCGGCATGCACGCTCAAACCCTGCGCACGTATGACCGGATGGGGCTGGTCTCCCCAGCCCGCACCTCTGGGGGTGGGCGCCGCTATTCCGAGAGCGATATTGAGCTCTTGCGCAAGATTCAGGCACTCTCGCAAGATGATGGTGTGAACCTAGCCGGCATCAAATCCATCATCGAGCTGACCGCGGAGCGGGACCGCCTCGCGGCCGAGCGCGATGAGCTGCAGGCGGAGGTCGACCGCCTGCGCAGCCAGGCGCGACCATCGCGCGGCGAGCTGGTCCACGTTCCTCGTTCTACCTCCGTGGTGATGTGGACGCCGCGGCGCAACCGCCGCCGCGACAGCTAGGCACGTCCCCCTCCTTCGCGGAGGGGGTTCTTTTCGTTTTGAGCAAGTCGGACTGAGGCTCCGCACTCTCCACTTAACAAGTGCCCGAGTTGCCAAAGATCCAAGGTCCAGAGCAATTGTGGGCACGATCTTTGGCAACGCGGGCACTTTCTCTAGAGGTAACCATCCAGAAGAAAAAGCTTTCCTTGTAGAAAACGTGAGTTTGTTGGAAAATAGCGCTACACTCGCACCCAACGTTGTGCGACCTGTCACATTCCTTGGTGAATGTGGCCGAGAACCTCAGGTGAAGGCCCAACGGAAACCCTTAAGACAACGAGAAAGGTGCGATGACCATGACTTTGTACGCTAACCCCGGAACCGCAGACGCCATCGTCAACTACCGCGAGCGCTACGACAACTACATCGGCGGCGAGTGGGTACCGCCGGTCGACGGCGAATACATGGACAACATCACCCCGGTCACCGGTGAGGTCTTCTGCCAGGTTGCCCGCGGCAAGGAGGCGGATGTCAACCTGGCCATTGACGCCGCGGAAAAGGCTTTCAAGACCTTTGGCAAGACCACTCCGGCAGAGCGCGCGCTTCTGCTGCACCGCATCGCCGACCGCATCGAGGAGAACCTGGAGAAGATCGCCGTCGCGGAGACCTGGGAGAACGGCAAGGCCGTGCGCGAGACCCTCGCCGCCGACATCCCGCTGGCGGTCGACCACTTCCGCTACTTTGCCGGCGCCATCCGTGCGCAGGAGGGCCGCCTGTCCCAGATTGACCAGGACACCGTGGCCTACCACTTCCACGAGCCGCTGGGTGTTGTGGGCCAGATTATCCCGTGGAACTTCCCGCTGCTCATGGCGGCGTGGAAGATCGCCCCGGCGCTGGCTGCGGGCAACACCATCGTGATGAAGCCCGCCGAGCAGACCCCGGCCTCCATCCTGCTGCTCATTGAGATCATCGAGGACCTCCTGCCGAAGGGCGTGCTCAACATCGTCAACGGCATTGGTGAGGAAGCGGGCGTGGCGTTGTCCACCTCGGACCGCATCGCCAAGATTGCCTTCACCGGCTCCACCCCGGTGGGCAAAATCATTAACAAGGCCGCTGCAGACAAGGTCATTCCGGTCACCCTGGAGCTCGGTGGCAAGTCACCGTCCATCTTCTTCGCGGACATCATGGACAAGGACGATGCTTACTTGGAGAAGTGCGTCGAGGGCTTCGTCATGTTCGCTCTCAACCAGGGCGAGGTCTGCACCTGCCCGTCCCGTGCATTGATCCATGAAGACATCGCGGACAAGTTCCTGGAACTGGCGGTGGAGCGCGTAAAGAAGATCAAGATTGGCCACCCGCTCGATACCGAAACCATGATGGGCGCGCAGGCTTCCCAGGAGCAGATGGACAAGATCGCCGAATACCTTGAGGTGGGCCCGAAGGAGGGTGCGGAAACGCTCGTTGGTGGTCACGTGAACAAGGTGGAAGGCTTAGAGAACGGCTACTACATCGAGCCGACCGTCTTCCGCGGCACCAATGACATGCGCATTTTCCGCGAGGAAATCTTTGGACCGGTGCTCTCCGTGGCCACGTTCAAGGACTTCGAGGAAGCCATTCAGATTGCCAACGACACCAACTTTGGCCTCGGCGCCGGTGTGTGGTCGCGCCACCAGAACACTTGCTACCGCGCCGGGCGCGAAATTCAGGCCGGCCGCGTGTGGGTTAATCACTACCACGTGTACCCCGCCCACAGCGCTTTCGGCGGCTACAAGGAATCCGGCATCGGCCGCGAGAACCACCTCATGATGCTCGCTCACTACCAGGAGACCAAGAACATGCTGGTGTCCTACTCTGAGGAGCAGGCTGGCCTGTTCTAATACCTGCTGGCTATGACCCCCAGACCCCGCAGAAATGCGGGGTCTTTCCAATAGGAACCATGATCGCCCGGCAGCCCGCTCGCGCCCGGCACTACGCTGGCGCCGAAGGTAGGGGAGGAAGGATCCGGGCCGTGGATGCCGCCGCGCGGTCCGGTGGTGGCGGCGATCGGATCCTCGGCGTTGCGTGCGCTCCAAACCCGGCCGTGCAGTTGCGAGGCGTGAGCCACGGAGGCGCCCGGGCTGCCAACGAGCACGACGTCATCCGCAACATAGTCCTGCTGCGCAGCCTTGCCCGCCACCACGGAACCATAGGAGTAGCCGATCACCATGTGCTGGGCACCAGGGAAGCGTTGCCGCAGGGCGCGCTGGAAGCGGATGAGTTCGGCGGCGCCGCGCCGCGCCGGCTCCTCGTGTGCCGCACGGGACAGCGACGAGGGAGCAGCATAGCCAATCCACGCCACGGCGGGCCCATGCGTGGCGAGTGCGATGGCGCGGGCGCGCTCCACTGCGGTGGGCCAGCTACCAGGCTCGGAGGAGCCGACCCCGCCCACAAACGTGCTGACTTGGGCCGCGTGCGTGCCGATATTCTCTGGGGCGACGAGCACCACCAGCCGCCCGGGACTGGCCTCCAGCACGGTGAGGTCCGGATTAGCTGCAACCAGGGAGCGGACCTCCTCGCTGGCCATGGTCAGCTGGACCTCATGTAATTCCGCCAGGGATAGCTCGCTGAAATCCTCCAGGCGAGTCGGTGGCTCACCCAGCTCCGGGGTGCACAAGGCGCTCAGCTGACGGGCGCAGGCCCAGTCGAGGGCATCGGCCAGCGTGTCGAGGTGCCCCAGCACCGCGCTGACGGGCTCGGCAAGAGCGGGAACCGCAGCGAGCCGTAGGGCGCGGGCGCGCAGATGTTCGATCCGCTCCATCAACGGCGCATAAAGGCTCACGATGTGTGCTGCCACGCGCATCTGCTGCGCCGGACCCAGCAGCACATCGGTGGCGCTGTGGAGGGCGCCGCGCGCTGCGTCTGCGGCCGCCCCGGATATCGATAGCGCTACCCAATAATGGTGCGAGTCATCGATATATCGGGACAGTTCAACGGCGTAATCCTCCAAACGGTAAGCTTCCGCACGTAATGCCGCTGCTGCGCTCATTGGGTGTCTCCCAAGAAAGAAGAAAGCTCCACATCGACATCCTGGGCCACACCCACGAAGTGGTCCAGCTCCTCCAACTGGGCTCGCCGCGCACCCTCGCTGAGCCTTCGTGACTCCTCCCACCGCGCGCCGAGAATCTCCAAGGCACGTGCGGTCCGGGGAGGCTGCCGCACCGAGGGCAACGCGGTGGGGGAGGAATGGTCGAAGAGGGAGCGGATCTGCTGGCGGGCAGCGCGGTCAATGGCGAGATGGTTCATAGCATTGAGACTGCGCCAGCAGCCCACCCGCAGTAAAGGACTGCGGCACTGAATCCGCGAAATCTGTGGATAACTAGTCCGGGCTCGTCTACCGTGGGCCGCATGAAGGTAGCAGCAGTTCAATTGACCAGCACCGGGGACGTTGAGAAGAACCTCGCCGTAGCACTCGACAAGATCCAGGAAGCCGCGGATAACGGCGCGCAGCTCATCGTCCTGCCGGAAGCTACCACCCAAAGCTTCGACTCCGGGCGCCTCGATACGAACGCGGAGGGGCTCGATGGCCCCACCGCCACCGCGGTGCGCGCCCTAGCGGAAGAACTCGGCGTGTACGTGGTCCTGGGAATGTTCGCCCCGGCGGACACCGTCGAGCGCGGTGAGAAAACCATCAACCGAGTGGCCAACGTCGCGCTGATCGCCGGGCCCGGAGTCCTCAGCGGCTACGAGAAAATCCACACCTACGATGCCTTCAAGTACAAGGAATCCGATACCGTCCGGCCGGGTGATTCACTCGTTACCTTCGAGGCCGGTGACCTCACCGTGGGCGTGGCCACCTGTTATGACATCCGCTTCCCCGAGCAGTTCAAGGAACTCGCCCGCCGGGGCGCCCAGCTCATCGTCGTGCCCACCAGCTGGGCGGATGGCCCGGGCAAGCTGGAACAGTGGCGCCTGCTCAGCGCAGCGCGGGCGCTCGATTCCACGACGTTCATCCTGGCCGCCGGCCAGGCGCGCCCCGGCGGCGAGGCCAAGGCTGGGCAGGCCTCCGGGCCGACTGGTATCGGGCATTCCGTCCTCGTGACACCGGACGGCACGCGCCGTGCCGAGGCCGGCTACGAGCCGGAAATTCTCTACGGCGAGGTGGACCCAGACACCGTGGTAAAGGTCCGCCAGTCCCTCCCCGTCTTGGACGCTTAATCTCTGTTTGCACGCCTAGGCTCCGATTGCACGCCTAAGCGCTCTTAGCGCTTAGGCCCACTGGGACTTCTTCCACGCCGCCCAGGCCTCCCAGTCATCGCCCCAGCCGTCGAGCTCCGCAGCGGAGGCCGCCCACTCGTGGCCACGCTGCCAGCTATCCGTGGTTATTGCCTCCTCTTTAACGCCGCCCGAAAGCAGGGCCGCTTGGGCTAGCTCAACGCGGTCGGCGGGGCCGATGAGCACGAAGCGGCGGTCGGTTCCCTCAGCGAGCACCGGGTCCATCGGCTCCTTGGCCACTACGGGGGCAAACCCGTGGGCCGCTGGTTGTGCGCCGAGCAACCACGGGTCCTGGTCATCCCGGACGATGTGGCGCAGCTTCAGCTTCGGAACCAAGGCCTGCAGGTTAGCCTGAAATTCTGTGTCATAGTGCTCACCTGGCGAAGGTGCTGCGGCATAGACCTGGAGGCCGGAGGGAAGGCCGTTCGCTAGGCCGTCGAGAAGCAGCGCCCGCGCGCCCGCCCAGCCGGTACCGAAGGAAATCAATGTCGTCGTGTCATCCAGTCGCGGCGGCTCACCGGCGGGCGCGCCCAGCGTCCACCAATCACCCGGCTGCGCCTTGGCCAGCATGGAGGAGGCCTCACCGGCCAGCGCGAGGTGGAATGTCAGCTGTCCTGAGTCCTCCGGGGGTGCCGCCGGGGTCAGCGGACGCCAGGTGCCGGGCGTGAGCTGAGACGTCACCGGAACGTGCTGCCCTGCGCGGTAATCCAGCGCCACGCCCGATTCCAATCGGACCACCGCGGTGCGCCGGTTCGGCTTGTCAACAGCCACCACCTGGGCGCTGTGGGCAGGGGGAACACCATCCGAGTCCGCCTCCTGTGCGGCGGTGCGCATGATGGAGCACACCTGGGAAATGGTGCGCGTGGCGACGTCATGCTGGTACGGCGTGAGCCCCAGCACCTCTAAGCCGTGCACCAGCGATGCCTCGAATTTCGGATAGACCTCAGGAGGGAAACCGTGGCGGCGATGATCTCGGCCCATGCGTGCCAGGCGCTGAGCGACGTCCCCCTGTACCTCATCGCCCTCCACATTCTCCAGCACCCACGCGAGCGCGGGGGCCATGGAGGGGTGCGTGTCCTTCATCGATAGGGCAAAGACTTGGCGGGACTCGGCCACGGTGGCGAAAAAGTGCCTGTGTACTGCATCGCGATAGTCTTCCGCGTGGTTGCGTAGGTGCTCACCCAGTTCCCTCATGCCCGCCCATCCTAGCCCCTGGGGGTAGAGCTACATCACCCTAGGGTTATATGCCAGGGGTGGAAAAGCGGGAAGGGAGTTGTAGTGTAATCAACGGATCATTTCCCGAAAGAGGGTGAGTCTCGTCTCAAGGACGCCGCCATGGGCGGCATGGAAGGAAGTTTTCGCATGGAAGAATTCTCTGCGTTCACAATCATGACAGACGTGGGCTGGATTTCTTTGCTCATGGTTATCGGCAACGTTTTGCGCCACCAGATTAAATTCGTATTCCAGGATTTGCTGCTGCCTGCACCCATCACCGCCGGCCTGCTCGGCCTGCTCTTCGGCCCCAACGTCCTGGGCTGGATCGGTTTCTCCGACAATCTTGGTGATTACACCTCGCTGCTCATCGCCGTAGTCTTCGCCTCCATGGCCTACTCTATGGAGATGGGCGGCAACATGGGCAAGGGTGCCCGCAATATGTGGGGCTACTCCACCATGATGTTCACCGGCCAGTGGGGCCTGTTCATTGTTTTGGGTCTTCTCCTGTTCAAGCCGGCCTTCGACACCCCGGACTGGTTCGGCATGATGCTGCCCGTCGGCTTCACGGGTGGCTTCGGTACCGCGGCGGCTGTTGGCAGTGCCCTGGAAGGCGTGGGTGCAGATGCCGCAGCCTCCCTAGGCTTTACCTCCGCGACCGTGGGTACGCTGGCCGCCATCATTGGCGGTATCGTCGCCGGTAACTGGGGTATTCGTAAGGGCAAGGTCTCCCACGTTCCGAAGGAGCTTCCGGAGGAACTGCGCCGCGGCTACATCTCGCGCCTGGAGGATCGCCCCTCGCTGGGCCGCGCTACGACGAACCCCTCCGCCATCGAGCCCATCACCCTCCACGTGGGATTCATCGCCCTGACCGTGATGACCGCCTATGGCATTAACAAAGGGATCGCCTCCGTGTGGGAGAACGTCTCCATCCCGCTGTTCGCTATGTCCATGGTCGTGGGCCTGCTCTTCCGTGCAGTGATGAACATGGTGGGCGCCAAGGATTACCTGGATAAGGACACGGTGAGCTCGGTGTCCGGTGCGGCAACCGACTACCTCATTGCCTTCGGCGTGGCCGCCATTGTGCCGGCCGCTGTGGCCGCCTACTGGCAGGCTCTTCTCCTGCTCTTCGTCTTGGGCACCATTTACTGTGCATTCTTCCTCATGTGGTTCCCCGCCGAGTTCTTCGGCGAGCGCTGGATTGAGCGCGGCATTTTCGGCTGGGGCTGGGCGACGGCGACCGTGGCCACCGGTATTGCGATTCTCAAGATCGTGGACCCGAAGCTCAAGTCCGGCACACTGTCGGAGTATGGCATGGCCTACATTGGCTTCGGCCCCTTCGAGATCTCCTGGACTATCATCGCGCCGCTGTCGGTGATGTACGGCTTTACCGCCGGCTTCGGCTGGATCTCCCTGGGTATCGCGGTGGTTATTTACCTCGTCTTCAAGTTCAGCGGCATGATGCCGCCGCGCGGCACCATCTTCAAGGAAGGCATCGGGCACGTCGGTTCATCGAAGTAGACGCTGACCTGCTAGCACGTGAAAACCCTCAGCCTTATGGCTTGAGGGTTTTCTCGTTTTAAGCAAGTCCTGAGTAGTAGTGCGAAATGAATCTCAGCTTGCATTGCTCTTGTGAGAAGAAAAAGGCTAAAATTCAGGAAGCTGTCAGCGTGGCGCTCTCGCAGCCTCTCTTTTTCTTTCCCTCAGTGTGCGCAGGCTTAGGAATCCATATGCATTTTCTTTATGAAGACTCACCTCGTGAGGTCATCCTCGAGTCTGCTCTTCACATTGGCGCCGCGCAGGGTGATGAGGCAATTACCGTGGAGTCGGTGGCGAGGCTCGCGGAGGTTACTCCCGCCGAGGTTCGCGCGGAATTCTCGGATCGTGAGCAGATAGTTGCCGCCATCCCGGACTATGCCTCCGAGCGCAAGGTCAAGTTTTTGGAGGAGACGCTCGACGCCGCTCCTGGCTACGCCGATCTTTTCACCAAGCTGACCACCTTCACGGAGGCCTATTACGAGTACGCCGAGCGCGAACCGGAGCTTTTTCGCTACCTGTTTGAAAAGAAGGGCTGCGTCTTTGAAGATGAGTGGCAGTCCCTCCTGCAGGGAAACAGATCGGGCAACCGCGCGCTGGATCTGATCTATGACAACATCGCGCTCATCGCGGACGATGCACAGCTTGAGGTCGGGCCGGACGTGTGCCCCCAGACCTTGGCAAAGCTGAGCGTTGCTAGCTGGGCCACCGTCCACGGAATGGCCCACCTGAGCATCCTCGGCGTGCTGCGGCACCAGCATTCGGTGGTGCGGCGCTTCAACCTGCGCGAGGTGTGCAAGGCGCTCATCGGAACCCTGTTCATGACGGCCGAGACGTTGGAGCTTCCCGATCTGCGCCACCCGATGCAGGAGTACCGCGCACTGCTGAGCAGCTTTACGCCGGACCGGGACCTTTCCCTGGATATTACCGCCATCGAGGATCTGACAGAGCTTCCCGCGGAGCGGGCCCGCGCGGCCGTCGTGGAGCGCGCCATCCAGCTGGCGGCGTGGGTCGGTATGCAGTCGGTGACTATTGAGAACGTCGCCGAATACTTCGGTGTTTCTGGTGTTTTCGTCGCCTCTCTGGTGGATAATGACTTCGTTCTACGTGAAACCGTTGAGCAGGAGACCGACCGTGAACTCGCGGACAGCATCCTCTACCTCTTGGAGCGGCTGCTGGAAGGGGCTTCGGCCGTCGATAAGCTCCTGTGCGTAGCGGTGGCCTATTTTCATTACGCGGTGGAGCATCCAGAGCGCTACAGCGCCTGCATTGGTGCAGCGTCTGGCTCCGTGGTCCCGCTGAGTGAGGACGGCGAGGAGCAGACCCAGATGAGCGAGTCCTTCGCGCTGCTCATGCGTTTTGCCCGTGAAGCCCTGCGGGAGGCCGGCCACGAGCCGGAGGACCGCCTGGTCTACATCAAGAACTTCATCCTGTGGGCCGGTGCCGACGGCATGTGTCACTTGGCCTCGGTGGGTGAATTCCGCAACATCGACCTCGACGAGAAGTGGTCGCTCTATGACTCCGTGGCAGCCGTCGTCTTAGCATCGTTTAAGTACGGCCTTCCCCAGGAAGCGGCAGTAGCTAACCCCTAGCCCCGCCCACTGGCACCGCGGGCAATCCACAGCAATCCGCACCGCGCAGAAAACCACACAGCGCAACGTCTGCGTGCCTTCAGTGACATGCTGGAGGAATCCGACACAAGGCGTCTGGCAAAAGGCATCAGTCATAAGGCGTTTTCGCGGCTAAAAACGCCATTTACGCATTGCAGATGGCGTTTTTAGGCCCAAAGATGCCGTTTGTCAGATGCCTTGTGCGGAACGCCCTTCGGACGAAGGCGCATTTTAGTGCGCAACAATCCCACCCCACCGCCGAATGCCACCAAGCAGCAGCGCCAAGAACAGTGCCAAGAGTGGCGTTGCTTACCCGCCCATGACCTAAGTCGGGGTAAAGGACGCACACCGTAGACTTGAGCGGACCGCGCTCAATCCGGCGGGGGTGAAAGATCTAAAAAAGTTCTAGTTGAGTGGAACAGACTCAAGTTCTGTAGCGTTATAGACAGTGAAGCTTCCTTCCCTGCCGTAGCCGCAGGGAGGTTTGGATAAACAGTAGAAACGGAGAAACACAATAATGAGTTCTTTTAACCCCACCACTAAAACTCAGGAGGCCCTGCAGCAAGCACTGCAGACGGCCTCCGCCAACGGTAACCCGGACATCCGCCCGGCACACCTCTTAGCAGCCATCCTCGAGCAGAAGGACGGCATCGCCGCCCCTGTGCTCAAGGCCACCGGCGTGGATCCGGAGACGGTTCTCAAGGAGGCGCGCCAGCTTATCGACGCCCTCCCGAAGGCCGAGGGCGCCAACATGGCGAACCCGAACTTTAACCGCGACGCTCTCAACGTCCTCACCCGCGCCCAGGAGCTGGCCGGTGAGCTCGGCGATGAGTACGTTTCCACCGAGGTCCTGCTCGCAGCTATTGCGGGCTCCACGTCGGATGCCGCCGAGCTGTTGACCTCCCGGGGTGCTACCTACGACGCGCTCAAGGGCGCTTTCCCCTCCGTGCGCGGTGCAGCCAAGGTGACCTCGGAGAACCCCGAGGAACAGTTCCAGGCCCTGGAGAAGTACGCCACGGACCTCACCGCCCGCGCCCGCGAGGGCAAGATTGACCCGGTCATCGGCCGTGATCAGGAGATCCGCCGCGTGGTCCAGGTGCTTAGCCGCCGCACGAAGAACAACCCGGTGCTCATCGGTGAGCCCGGCGTGGGTAAGACCGCCATCGTGGAGGGCCTGGCCCGCCGCATCGTGGCCGGTGACGTACCGGAATCCCTCAAGGGCAAGACACTGCTGAGCCTGGACCTTGGCTCCATGGTCGCCGGCGCGAAGTACCGCGGCGAGTTCGAGGAACGCCTCAAGGCCGTGCTTGATGAGATCAAGGCTTCCGACGGGCAGATCATCACCTTCATCGATGAGCTGCACACCATCGTGGGTGCTGGTGCTTCGGGCGAAGGCTCCATGGATGCTGGCAACATGATTAAGCCCATGCTGGCCCGCGGCGAACTCCGCCTGGTTGGCGCTACCACCCTCGACGAGTACCGCAAGTACATCGAGAAGGACGCCGCCCTGGAGCGCCGCTTCCAGCAGGTCTACGCCGCCGAGCCTTCCGTGGAGGACACCATCGGTATCCTCCGTGGCCTCAAGGAGCGCTACGAGGTGCACCACGGCGTGCGCATCCAGGACTCGGCCTTGGTCTCTGCCGCGGAGCTATCGCACCGCTACATCACCAACCGCTTCCTGCCGGATAAGGCCATCGACCTAGTCGATGAGGCTGGCTCCCGCCTGCGCATGGAGATTGACTCCTCCCCGCAGGAGATCGATGAGCTGGAGCGCGTCGTGCGCCGCCTCGAGATTGAGGAGCTGGCCCTGAAGAAGGAATCGGACGCGGCCTCGAAGGACCGTCTGACCGCCCTCCAGCAGGAGCTGGCGGATGAGCGCGAGAAGCTCGGTGAGCTCAAGGCCCGCTGGGCCAATGAGAAGAAGGCCATCGATGACGTGCAGACCATCAAGGAGCAGTTGGAGGATCTGCGCCGTCAGGCAGAGATTGCGGAGCGCGATGGTGACCTAGCCCTGGCCTCCGAGATCAACTACGGCAAGATCCCACCGCTGGAGAAGGACCTGGCCGCCGCCGAGGAGAAGGCCGCGCAGCAGCACAACACCATGCTCAGCGAGGAAGTCACCCCGGACACCATCGCGGAGGTCGTCTCCGCCTGGACCGGCATCCCGGCCGGCAAGATGCTGCAGGGAGAGACCGAGAAGCTGCTCAACATGGAGTCCGTGCTGGGTGAGCGCGTGGTGGGCCAGAAGGAGGCCGTCACCGCGGTCTCCGATGCTGTGCGCCGTGCGCGCGCCGGTGTGGCCGACCCGAACCGCCCGACCGGTTCCTTCCTCTTCCTGGGCCCCACGGGCGTGGGTAAGACGGAGCTGGCGAAGGCTCTGGCGGACTTC
This sequence comes from Corynebacterium sp. HMSC074A09, assembly GCF_001811545.1. Taxonomy (NCBI): domain Bacteria; kingdom Bacillati; phylum Actinomycetota; class Actinomycetes; order Mycobacteriales; family Corynebacteriaceae; genus Corynebacterium; species Corynebacterium sp. HMSC074A09. The sequence continues at coordinate 24,927 of NZ_KV805103.1, forward strand.
CTCTTCGATGATGAATCTGCGATGGTTCGCATCGACATGTCCGAGTTCGGTGAGAAGCACTCCGTCGCCCGCCTCGTCGGTGCCCCTCCGGGATACGTGGGCTACGACGCCGGCGGCCAGCTCACGGAGGCGGTGCGTCGCCGCCCCTACACGCTGGTGCTTTTCGACGAAGTCGAGAAGGCCCACCCGGATGTCTTCGACGTCCTCTTGCAGGTCCTCGATGAAGGCCGCCTGACCGACGGACAGGGCCGCACCGTGGACTTCCGCAACACGGTCATCATCCTGACCTCGAACCTGGGTGCCGGCGGCACCAAGGAAGAGGTCATGGAGGCGGTCAAGCGCAGCTTTAAGCCGGAGTTCATCAACCGCCTCGATGACGTCGTGATGTTTGAGCCGCTCACCTCGGATCTGCTCTCCGGCATCGTGGACATCCAGCTCAAGGGCTTGGCCGAGCGCCTGTCTGGCCGCCGCCTGACTCTGCAGGTCTCCGATGCCGCCAAGTTGTGGCTGGCCGAGCGCGGCTACGACCCGGCCTACGGCGCCCGACCGTTGCGCCGCCTGATCCAGCAGGCCATCGGTGACCAGCTGGCCAAGAAGCTGCTGGCCGGTGACATCGTGGACGGCGATACCGTGCACGTCGACGTCGCCGACGGTGGCGAGCACCTCGAGCTAGCTGCCCGCACAGCTTAATCCGCCTAAACCGGTGAGCACGATGAGTGCTCACCGCGCTCAACGGTCGCCAGCACCCACTCATGCCCCTATCATCTAGGGGCATGAGCATTTTGATCTCCCCTCACGAATTGAGTGAGAAGATTTACCGCGGTGATAAGACGACCATCCTCGCTTCCCTCTGGGCACCAGGGGAAGGCGAGTCCTTCAACCAGTTTTCCTCCCTGCACATTCCGACCGCCCAGTACGCGGATGCTGCCTCTGCCTTCGTGGGCCTGCCTGGTTCCAAGGTCGGGCGCAACCCCCTCCCGCAAACGGAGAAGGTCCAGGAGTGGATCGATCACTGGGGCTTGCACGCGGACAGCGAGGTCGTGGTCTACGACGAAGGCCGCGGCCTCTTCGCCGGCCGTGCGTGGTGGACGCTGCGCTGGGCCGGCATCCGCAACGTCCGCATTCTCGACGGTGGCCTGTCCAATTGGCGCGCCCAGTCGCTGCCCACGCTCACCGGCCCCGGCAACTTGGGCATGCGCTCGGACTTTAAAGTGACGACGGGGTCGATGCCCACGGCTACCATCGATGAAGTTAAGGAACACGACGGCCTGCTTCTCGACGTTCGCACGCGCAACCGCTTCGCCGGCCGCCGCGAGAACCTCGACTTGAAGGCCGGCCACATCCCAGGTGCGGTTAATCTTCCGGAGCGCCTCTTCCACACGAAAGACATCACCGTGTGGAAGTCTAAGGAGGAGATCCTGGAGATCCTCGACGACCACGGCGTGACCAAGGAGAACGTGGACGGCGCCATCATCTACTCCGGCTCCGGCAACCACTCCGCACTCACCATCGCCGTGCTGGAGTACGTGGGCTTTACCGGCCTGCGCCACTTCGTGGGTGGCTGGTCGCAGTGGTCAGCCAACCCGAAGAACCCGGTGGAGCGCGGCGACCGCGAGCACGTCTAGCACCCGCACCCGCTACCCAGGTGTGCGCCCAAACCTGTGCGTGACCAGCGCGTCAGCGCGGATCGGGCGCGCCGGGCGATTAGAGTCGATCAGTGATGCCTTTCGTACTCTTGTCCCTCGCCGCCGTCGCGCTCGTGGCTGGTCTCATCGTGCTCTGGCTGGACCAGCGCCAGCGCCGCGCCGCTCTCTCTGCCGGCGACCCCGCTGACAACGCCGCTACCGATACGGCTGACGACACCGCCGCGCCTGAATCCGTCGCCGACGGCGTTGCTGATTCCGCCGCTGCCGACGCAACGCACGACGCCGAGCCCGTCGCCTCCAACCCGGAGCCCGAGGTCGTTCAGGAACCAGAGTTCACCGCAGAGCCGGAACCCGTTGTCGAGTACAACCCCGAACCTTCCGACGAACCCGTTGCTGAGCCCAACGAGCTCGAGGAACCAGAAGAACCCGAGGAGCTCGCTGCTGAGCCCGAGGATTTCACCGAACCGCAGGCTGCAGCGCCCAGCTTTGCGGAGCGTGCGGAGCGCGCCAAGTACTTCGTGCCGGGCAGCGCCCGCCGCGAGCGCAAGGCCTTTGGCCAGCAGCGCGGCTGGGAGTACGCCAAGCATGATTCCTACCTGGCGGATGAGTGGAGCCGCGGCGCGGCCGCCCGCGGCCAGGAGCCCAGGGACATCGTGGCCGGAAACTTCCGCGGCCACGAGACCCTCCTTTTCGATATGGGCACGATCCCGGTCATGGCCATGCGCACCGGCGCGGCCTCCGACATAGTGGTGGATTTTCGCCGGGCAGGGGAGACAGTGGACAACTCGTCCGAGGATCTGGTGTACGTGCGTGAGGAGGAAGGGTTTGAAGTCTTCGCCTCCGATGCCGGCGTGGGCCAGCGCCTCATCGATCCCCGCGTCAGCACGGCGCTACACCGCCTACCCACCGCAGTGACCGCCGTGTGGATGGAAGGGGAGTGGGTGCTTGCCCAAACCACCAAGCACGCCCGCAGCGCGGAGTGGGAAGAATTGCTGGAACCGCTATCCCTGCTGGCTGATGCCGCCCGCGTCCTTCCGCCGCGCTCCGAGGCAACGCAGGTCCTGCGCGTCGATGAACTCGACCCGAGCCGCGACATCCCGCAGCCCCCGCAGCCCGAACCTACCGGGCCTACCGCTGTCCCGGACCGCGATGATTCCCTCGACGCGCCCACCATCCAGCGACCCACCGAACCGGTTGTCATGCCGAGCCGCAGCACCAGCGAGGCGCGCGGCACCATTGACCACTCCAGCCTGGGTGCGGATGAAGTGGATGCGATTGCCGATGGCCGCGAACACCCCACCCCGGAGGACAACCAGGCCCGCCTGCCGCGCCGTTTCGACGGCGGCTCGTCCATCTTCGACTAACAGCAACTCCCAACAGCCCTCGGTGTGCCAGCAACCCTGGATGTGGCGGCCACCCGCGGGGAAGAGGGTAAACTACAGAGCGGATTTTTAAAGACGAGAAAGTCACAGACTTTAAGGAGCGAGCGATGAGCCTGGATCAGCAGAAGAAGCAACGCCTAGCAGAGCTGGTGAAGGAGCTGGCCGTCGTCCACGGCAAGGTCACGCTGTCCTCCGGCAAGGAGGCCGACTACTACGTGGACCTGCGCCGCGCCACCCTGCAGCACGAAGCCTCGCGCCTCATCGGCTCGCTGCTCCGCGAGCTCACCGCCGACTGGGACTACGCCGCCGCCGGTGGCCTGACCATGGGTGCGGACCCGGTCGGGTTGGCCATCATGCACGCCGATGGCCGCGACATTGACGCCTTCGTTGTCCGCAAGGAAGCCAAGAAGCACGGTATGCAGCGCCAGATCGAAGGCTTCAACGTCGAGGGGCAAAAGGTGCTCGTTGTGGAGGACACCACCACGACCGGTAACTCCCCACTGACCGCTGTGAAGGCGCTGCGCAAGGCAGGTGCCGAGGTCGTCGGCGTGGCCACCGTGGTGGACCGCAACACCGACGCCGGCGCAGCTATCGCCGCCGAGGGCTTGGAATACCGTTACCTGCTGGGCCTGGAGGATCTTGACCTTGCCTAAGCCCGAGGAAGAGGCGGAGGCCAAAGGTCCCACCGAATGGAATGAGGGCCGCCACGGCGTCGGCCCTTGGGAAGGCCCGCTGCCCGAAGGCCCAGAAGCGGAGAAATACGATCCCGAGCTTCTCGCGGAGGGGGACCGCCGCAATGTCGTCGACGCCTACCGCTACTGGACGCGCGAGGCGATCCGGGAGGATATCGACACCCGCCGACATGCCCTGCACATCGCTATCGAGAATTTCGAGAACGATGCCAACATCGGCACCGTGGTACGCACCGCCAACGCCTTTGCCGTCGACACCGTCCACATCGTAGGCCGGCGCCGCTGGAACCGGCGCGGTGCCATGGTCACCGACAGGTACCAGCACCTCATGCATCACGCAGACGTGGGCGAACTGATGGCCTGGGCGGCCGACCAAGACCTGACCGTCGTGGCTATTGATAACACCCCCGGGTGTGTGCCCCTAGAAACCGCGGAGCTGCCCGAGCGCTGCTTGCTCCTCTTCGGGCAGGAAGGCCCGGGGGTTAGCCCGGAGGCCCAGGAAGCAGCAGTGATGACGTGCTCCATCGCGCAATTTGGTTCTACTCGCTCCATCAACGCGGGCGTGGCCGCGGGCATTGCCATGCATGCATGGATTCGGCAGCATGCGGATTTATCAAAAGCTTGGTGAGATCCTGCGCACTGTGTTTACATCTAGGTAACGAATTCACATTGTGAGAATGATGAGACAAAAGTGTTAGAGAAATGGTCCCACCGCGCCGACCTTGCGGAAACAGCCATCAATGAGCGCCACGCGCAAGCCGTGTGGGGCTTGCCCCGAACCAACCTTGCCGTGGTGAGTTGGCCACCCACCACCAAAGAATCTCTCTTTGTGCATTGGCATTATTGGTGGCAGGCGCACTACCTGGACTGTCTTGTCGACGCCGCCCAACGAAAGAACACCAAGGCGCGCCGCACACTCATCGCCAACACCATCCGCGGCGTCCACGTGCGCAATCTCCAGCCACTGACAAAGAACCGTTACTACGACGACAAGGCCTGGATGGCCCTGGCCATCGCCCGCGCTGGTGAGCTGAAGAAGCTGCGCCCCCACAAGAAGCTGAGCAGCCTGCAGCACAACATCCGCGATGGCATCGACTCGCAGGTGGGTGTGCTGCCCTGGCGCGAGGGCGAGACCTTCCTCAATGTCCCCTCCAACGGGCCGGGCGCCATCATGCTGGCTCGCATGGGCCGGGTTGAGGAAGCTCGCCATATCGTGGACTGGATCTATGACCACCTCATCGATGACGATGGCTTCGTCATGGACGGCATCCGCATGCGCATGGATGGGCAGGAAATCGTCCGCAACATCCACCCCTATTGCCAAGGCGTGGTGCTCGGTGCCTGCTTGGAAATCGTGCTGGCGCTGCGGGAGAAGACCGGCCTGCGTTCCGTGGAGGACATCGACTCTGTCCACGAGGCCGAACTCGCTGCAGACATGATGGACTACACCACCCGCATCCGCGGCCTGGTCCAAGCGGTGGCCACGGGCATGGCAACGTACACGGGCGTCATCGATTGGCAGACTGGCGACGGCGACGGCGGCCTGTTCAAAGGCATCCTCGCCCGCTACCTGGCGGATGTAGCGGTGCGCCTGCCGGGCGATTCCCCGGCCAACCGCGCAACCAAGAAGCTGGCCGCTCGCCTCGTAACGGCCTCGGCGGAATCCGTGTGGGAACACCGCCTAGAGGTGGATGGCTTGCCCATCTTCGGTTCCGACTGGACCGCGGACGCCAAGCTGCCCCATAACTACGGTTTTGGGCCCTCTTCGCTGAGCCAGAAGATGGGAATTATCCGCGTGGCTGAGCGCGATTTGTCCGTTCAGTTGTCCGGTTGGATGTTGTTGGAGGCCTGCACCCGGATTGTGAAGTACAAGTCAGAATCCAAGAAATAGCAGCGTTTCCCCTGCTAGGCGGAGGATTTCCGCCCGTGCGAAGCGGTGTTTAAGTGAGGTCACATCGCATCTCGCGGCGGAAAACCACAACAACAGGCATACTTGGATGTTGGAACGTGTTGTTTCGCTGGACGTGGGACGGCACGGCTTACTGCACAGCAACTCCAAAGGATGGAATTTCATGCCTATTGCAACCCCTGAGGTTTATAACCAGATGCTGGATACCGCCAAGAAGGGCGGCTTCGCATTCCCGGCAATTAACTGCACCTCCTCCGAAACCATCAACGCCGCTCTCCGCGGCTTCGCCGAGGCTGAGTCCGACGGCATCATCCAGTTCTCCACCGGCGGCGCCGAGTTCGGTTCCGGCCTGTCCGTGAAGAACAAGGTTGCCGGCGCCAAGGCACTGGCCGCCTTCGCCCACGAGGCTGCTCAGCACTACGGCATTAACGTTGCGCTGCACACTGACCACTGCCAGAAGGAAGTTCTGGATGAGTACGTGCGCCCGCTGATTGCCTTCTCCCAGGAGCGCGTTGACCGCGGCGAGCTTCCGCTCTTCCAGTCCCACATGTGGGATGGCTCCGCTATCCCGATCGATGAGAACCTCGTGATCGCCCAGGAGCTCCTCGAGAAGGCCCACAACGCCAACATCATCCTCGAGGTCGAGATCGGCGTTGTCGGCGGCGAAGAGGACGGCGTTGAGGCTAAGGCCGGCGCTAACCTCTACACCTCCCCGGAGGACTTTGAGAAGACCGTCGATGCCCTCGGCACCGGTGAGAAGGGCCGCTACCTGCTGGCCGCTACCTTCGGAAACGTCCACGGCGTGTACAAGCCGGGCAACGTGAAGCTGCGCCCGGAGGTCCTCGACGAGGGCCAGAAGGTTGCTGTGAAGAAGCTCGGCCTGGCTGAAGGCTCCCAGCCCTTCGACTTCGTCTTCCACGGTGGCTCCGGCTCCGAGAAGGAGAAGATCGAGGAGGCACTGCGCTACGGCGTCATCAAGATGAACGTTGACACCGATACCCAGTACGCCTTCACCAACCCAGTCGCTCGCCACATGTTCGCTAATTACGATGGCGTCTTCAAGATCGACGGCGAGGTTGGCAACAAGAAGGTCTACGACCCGCGCTCCTACCTCAAGAAGGCTGAGCAGGGCATGGCTGACCGCGTGGTTGAGGCCTGCCAGGACCTGCACTCCGTGGGCAAGACCGTTTCCAAGTAAACCCACACCAACCGGATGCCGGCGCTGAGCACCCACCGGTGCTAAGCGGCGTCGCGCCATCCCAACAAGCCACCCCTCAATCTCGTGGGGTGGCTTTGTTCGTCCAATCCCGGCGCCAGAACGCGTAGAATACCGGAGTCATGGAAGCGCAAGAGTCATCGTCGAGTTCGTCAAGTACCGTCAAGCGCGTTCGCAAAACTACCCGCGAGCAGCTGCGGTTGGTGGATAAGTCCCTCAAGGCGCGCCTCACACGCATCCGCAACCGGCTCGTGTTCATGCTTCAGTGCACGATAGGCGCGGGCTTGGCCTTCTATGTTGCGCACGATTTCTTCGGCCATGCGCAGCCCTTCTTTGCCCCGATGGCCGTCATCATCATCCTCGGCTTATCGGGCAGGGACCGCCTCAAGCGCGCCGTGGACATGGCCCTCGGCGGTGTTGTAGGAGTCTTGGTGGGCACGCTGCTTGTCGACGCCCTCGGGACCGGCCCCATCCACATGACCATCATCATCGGGTTGGCCCTGATTATCGGTTCCTTCTTCACTAGTTCGCAGCTGGTGAGCAATCAAATCGTCATTGCCGCCATCCTCATCGCCACCATTCTTCCCCCAGAAGAAATGGGCGGCATCTCCCGTGCCATTGACGCCATCATCGGCGCGGTCATTGGCCTCACGATGATCGTGCTGATTCCCTCCTCGCCCCTGCGGGCGGGCCGCTCGGAAGTCTCGAAGGTCTTGGGCATTACCTCCTTGGTCCTCTCCGACGTGGCCAAGGGCCTGGAGGAAAACGATCCTGAGACCATCACGGAAGCACGCGACGCGGTGCGCGGCACGCAGGATGACATCAACAACATGCTTAACGCCACCAAGGGCGGTGCGGAAACCGCACGCCTCTCGCCCTTCCTGTGGAGCTCGCAGCGCACCGTTCGCTCCCTGGAGCGCATCCTCACGCCCGTCGACAACGTGGTCCGCGGCACCCGCGTGCTCTCCCGCCGTGCGCTTGTTCTCTCCGAGGACGGCGACCAGGCCACGCCCGAGCAAGTTGAGATCATCGACGAACTCGCTGAAATCACGATGGAGCTATCCGATCTCTACACTCACCAAACAGCGCGTGAGCGCCGCGTGGATGAGGCGCATGCCATCCCGGACATCGTCAAACGCCTACGCCAGCTGGGTGCGCGCTGCTCGATGGACGTTGCCGGCGAGGAGGCAGTCCTCTCCGCTTATGCCGTGCTCGCCCAGACGCGCTCCATCATCGTGGACCTTCTCATGGTGTGTGGCATGTCGCGGGAGTCGGCCGTGGCACAACTCGTGCCCACCTCCAAGCACCCGGCCTACCCGCCGGAGGTCTGGGAGGAAAACTAAGGCTGGGCTAGGGCAGCTGATACAGGCTAGGGCCGCACGATCTGCAGGTCCCGCAGGTGGCGGTAGAACGTCACGCGCTTGACCGGCCGCTTGGCACGGACTCCATCGACGCTGACGCTGAGCGACGGCCCTCCTGCCTGCACCGCCCGGCCCTGCACGACGCTGGCCGGGTCGAGTTGTCCAGGTTGGGCAGGCTTGCGCAGGCGGGTGAACAGCCCACGGCGCGGTGCAGCCTCCGCTTCAAAGCTCGTCACCGCCTTCGCTGCCACGATGCCCGGCGCATCCGTCATTGGTACGAGCTTTGCTCCGAAGACATCTTTCTCACGATCTGCGCGCAGCAGCACGGCATCGTCGACGATGATCTCCCCGGTGATCTCCTCATTCGACCATTCCGCAATCGTTGCCGAGCCCGCCACGGCGAGGCCCGCGTCATTACGGATGAGCGGTGCCGGCTTGACGGGCGCGGTCATGGCAAAGGAGAGCGACTCCTCCACCACTGCTCCCTGGTCGCCGGGACCCTGGCGACCCTGGCCCGTGACGCTCGATTTCAGTCCCCAATTCATCGCCGCCGTGGAGTGTTCCCCGGTGGGGACATACCCCACCTCGGCCCATAGGTAATCCGCCCGCATCATACGGGTCAACACCGCGCTGAGCGCGGCATCGCTGCCAATAACCACGATGCGCAAAGGCTCGCGCAAGTACTGCTTTTGGGGTGCTGGCCCCGGCTCGCCGAGGTGACTCACGTCCGGTTGCGCGGCAATCTCATCCAGCGATGGAGTGGGGTCTTCCGGCAGTATGTCCCTGGCCAGCGCATCAATAGCCTTCAGCTCCTGCCGGCTGGGGATCGAGGCGACGCGGAAGTGCTCAACGCGGATTCCGCTCTGTTGAGCCTTAGCGAGGGAATCGGTATGGGCCTCAGTGAGGTGGCCGCCGCAGTCTACAAGCGCACAGATCATACAAGAAGCATAGGAGCGTGAGAAGAGGTTCGCGAAAAAGGAGCGCCAGCGCCGCTCAAACAACGGCGCTTCCAGAAATTAAGTAGTGCACGTCACATCTGCTAGGTAGGCTCCATTGCAACGCTTAACTCCAAAGCAACTCTCAACTTCTTAACACGTAACTTTTTCTTTGTCTGATAGCTGGAGGTATTCACCGTGTCCACCCGTATGGCAACCCTTGCGCTTGTATCCGCCGCTGGACTGTTGGTGAGTTCGTGCAGTTTCGGCGGGGGTTCGCAGACGGAAGCCAAGGAACCCGCCTTCACCGAGGCCGCCGCCGCGTCCGTGACTAGTTCTACGAAGACCAGCGCGACGACATCGTCGGCACCGAGCAGTACTTCCTCCTCAAGCGCCAACGCTAACTGCGACGAGAAGAAAGAACTCGAGGACACCGACCTTGGCAAGGTCCTTGATAACAAGGAAGCCTACGTGAAAGGCTCCACCGAGAAATTTGAGGACCTCACCATCGGCGAAGACGAGTATGACCCCTGCAAGTTCCTCAGCTACGTGGTGTTGGAGGGCAAGTTCGATGGCGAACCCGTGAAGGTTCCCGTCTTCTTCGTCAACGGCAGGGTCTACGACGAGAATGCCCTGTACATCACGTCCTCCTCATTTGAGGTCACTGAGGATGGAGAGGGTTACACCTATGAGTCCAAGACTGAAGGAGACATTGTCGGCGTCGAAGGAAAGGTGTACAAGCGCCCAGGCACTGAGGCACCTTCGATGGAGAACTCCTTTGACGGTGTGAACTCGGACATATTCTTCATTGACGTAAAGTCAGAGCCCACCGACTCCGCGGACCTGGCCAAGGATGAAGAAGACCTCCGCGGTGAAACGCTGTTCGATATTTCCGCCGACGGTTGGAACTTGGTGTGCGGTATCGATGCGAATGAAAAATCCATTGACTGCGCACACGGCGGTGGCGGAGCCTGGGTTATCAAGAGCGATAAGACCAACCTGCCGGAAGATATGGAATTCGATGTGGTGAGCCTCCTACCGCTGGAGGGTGAAACCAGGTACAGCCAGGGTGGTGTCGACAACCTCCCAACTGACGGCAAGAAGATCGATAGCAACGGTCTCTACCGAATCGGCATCGATGACATTGAAGCTCAAATCGCTGTCGTTGACGATGGGATCATTATCAGCACCCCAAACAATTCGAGGCTGATGTTCACCAATGACACCATCTTCATCGAAGAGAAAGACAAGGGCGACGGTGCCAACTCAAACACCGAAATCGCGTAGTTGGACTTGAACGAGGTTCGGGACGAACCTCTCCACGAAGGTGCCGGCGCATCAATTCCTGACGAGCTTGTCACAAACTCACCGCTGCACCGCTGCGGCGGGTAAAGTAGGTGCGTATTTGACTTCAATAAATAGGAAGTGACATCAAACATGGCAGCGATCGTCATCGTCGGCGCCCAGTGGGGCGATGAAGGCAAGGGCAAGGCTACCGACATCCTCGGCGGCAAAGTCGATTACGTAGTTAAGCCCAACGGCGGTAACAATGCCGGCCACACCGTCGTGGTCGGCGGCGAGAAGTACGAGCTGAAGCTCCTTCCCGCCGGTATTCTCTCTGAAAACGCCACCCCAGTCCTGGGCAACGGCGTGGTGATTAACCTGGAGGCCCTCTTCGATGAGATTGATGGCCTCGAAGCCCGCGGCGCTAACGCTTCGCGCCTGAAGATTTCCGCCAATGCGCACCTCGTGGCGCCCTACCACCAGACGCTTGACCGCGTGCAGGAGCGCTTCCTGGGCAAGCGCGCCATCGGCACCACCGGCCGCGGTATCGGCCCGGCTTATGCCGACAAGGTCGCCCGCATCGGTATCCGCGTGCAGGACATCTTCGATGAGTCCATCCTGCGCCAGAAGGTCGAGTCCGCCTTGGACATTAAGAACCAGATGCTGGTGAAGATGTACAACCGCAAGGCCATCGAGCCGGAGCAGGTTGTGGAGTACTTCCTGAGCTACCGCGAGCGCCTGCGCCCGATGGTTATTGAGGCCGAGCTGGAGCTGAACCAGGCGCTGGATGAGAGCAAGCACGTCCTCATGGAAGGCGGCCAGGCCACCATGCTGGACGTTGACCACGGCACCTACCCGTTCGTGACCTCCTCGAACCCGACTGCCGGTGGCGCTGCTGTGGGCTCCGGCATTGGTCCGACGCGCATTACTACCTCCCTGGGCATCATCAAGGCCTACACCACCCGCGTCGGTGCGGGTCCGTTCCCCACGGAGCTTTTCGATAAGTGGGGCGAGTATCTGCAGACCACCGGCGGCGAAATCGGCGTCAACACCGGCCGCAAGCGCCGCTGCGGTTGGTATGACTCCGTCATTGCCCGCTACGCCACCCGCGTCAACGGCTTCACGGATTACTTCCTGACCAAGCTGGACGTGCTTACCGGCATTGGTGAGATCCCCATCTGCGTGGCTTACGATGTTGATGGCAAGCGCTACGACGAGATGCCGCTGACCCAGTCTGAGTTCCACCACGCCGAGCCCATCTTTGAGACCATGCCGGCTTGGGATGAGGACATCACCGGCTGCCAGACCTTTGAGGAGCTTCCGCAGAAGGCACAGGATTATGTCCTGCGCTTGGAGGAGCTCTCCGGCTGCCGTATCTCCTACATCGGCGTTGGCCCCGGCCGCGACCAGACCATCGTGCGCCACGACGTCATGCAAGACCAGTAAGGCGCCAAAGAGTCCAAGCCGCACAACCTCAGGCACCGCCTAACGGCGGCGGTGTCACAAAGCAACCGCCCTGCTTCTCCTGCAGCATCGTGCACACAACCACCTGCACGCACCACGCACAGGGAAGCGGGGCGGTTTGTGTTTCTATGGCTACATTTGTGCGCTCAATACACCCTGCTTGGCGACGCCTCCCACACCTCCACCCGTCACTATGCTGTATAAAACACCCCCGTTAGGAGTATATTCCTGGGGAAAATGTTACGGATGTGACGACGTGAGCTATTTAACAATCGCAACCGCGTGTCGCAATCGCGGCGAAAAGAGCAGGTCAAACATGTGCTTCGTGTTGTTAGCGGCAAAAAGTTTGCATTCATGAAATTTTCAGGATTCCGTACGGTTCCTTTAATTCGTGCACGGAGTTAACATTAGAGACGAGTTTGTTCATAGACCCTTGGAAACCTCTGACCTTCTTCCAAGGTGACAGATGTGAGCTGCTCTCGGTTGCGTAAGCCGGTATCACCCCTTGCGCGGTCACGTATCCCTAGCGTGATCAGTTCTTTCAAGTCTTAAGGAAAGGGCTTCTTGATATGAACAAGAAGGAAATTAAGCGTACAGCTGTACGCCGTCGCGGCACTACTATTGCTGCCGCGGCGCTCTCTATTGCTATGGTGGGCCCCTTCGTCCACTCGGTAACCCCGAACTTCCCAGTGGCCGCGGTCGCTGGCACCCCGGCTGAGGCTGGCCAGTCGAACACCGCCGGTAATGGCGTCAAGTACCCAGGCAAGAATGCCGATGGTGTTTACCAGTCTGTGGTAGATGAGCAGCGGTACGAGTTTAGCGACCAGCCGATTAAGGTTGAGGGTGCCATCGAGTCTGGTGCTGAGCAAGGCACCAACGAATCTATCGAGGGCTACGTCATTCACCAGCGCGATGGTGACCTTTCGGTGAACCCGGGTACCCGTGATCCATGGAAGCCGATCCCGATGGCAGGCGTGCGCGTTTACGCTCAGTGGACTGAAAAGGGCGGCGTCACCTCGCCGGTGTACACCACCACCACGCGTGAAGATGGTTACTACACCATCAATATGAAGCCTTTCAACAATGCGAAGGGCGAGGTCGTCAAGTTTGACGCAGACCCGAATGGTCCGCAGTACGAGAAGATTCGTGTGTGGGTGGATAACCCGGATACGGATAACTTCACGCAGCTGTATGGCTACAACTTCGGCCACATGGGTCCGAATGCGGCTACGTACGACACCCCGGGTGGCATGGGCTGGCTCGTTGGCCCGGACCGCGTGACCAACGTTCGTTTCGCATTTGGTGAGAAGACCCGCCATGACGTGATGCACCGTGACAAGGCTGATCAGAACCCGGTGGTTGGCAATGGTCCTGGCCAGATCAAGGGCAACCTGTTCTGGCACCTGTACAATACGCAGGGCGCGTTCACTCCGAGCCTGATGAACAAGATGAACGGTGCCGATGTGCCGGCAACGGGCGTGAAGGTTTACGGTTCCTACCTGTCTGACTACGCAGTTAACGAGATCAAGACGAAGGCTGCTAAGGATCTTGGCTTCGACGAGATCCGCGGGCGTGGTTGGACCAACCGCAACGAGACTGCGCTGCAGAACTGGATCAAGCGCAAGATGGCGGAAGAGGGCAAGGACAAGTGGATTGCCGAGACCTCTGAAGCCACTGTCGACAGCAAGGGCGACTACACGCTGCAGTTCAAGGGCACCTTTGGGCGAAATACCGGGACAACCAACAACGTCGACCGTGGCTACGACGACGGCGCGCTCATCTACACCGACCTGGCGCGTGATAACGGTGCTGAGGTGACCTTCCCTGACGGTTCGAAGCACAATGCTTATAACCTGTTTGGCCAGGTTGCGCCTGCTGCAGACGTCGGTAGCTGGGAGAGGTCCGTTACTGGTCGTGGCATCAAGAACATTCCGAAGCACGTGAACTGGGACTGGCTGTTCTTCTCTACGGAGGAGACTGAGGGGCTTGGTCAGTTCACGCCGTTCTACAACAACTCCTTCCTGCCGCGTGACCAGTACGTGTTCAACGGTGAGGGCAAGTGGGCTGGTGGCATTGTCTACGGCGCTGGCGAGCATTACCTGCTGGAGAACCGCAACGTTATCTACTCGGACTACGTGGTCTTCGATGTGCTCAAGTACGATACCCGCCAGAACCCAGCGAAGCCGGGTGCGAAGGTTGATACCAAGACGGCGGGTCTGCCGATCCAGTGGGTTGACGGTCTGCAGTACCAGATCGAGTGGATTAACCAGGAGACTGGCGAGGTCGTTCACACCTGTGCTCCGGAAGACCCTAAGGCTAACGGCATTATCGATTCGTGCCAGTTCGACACCACGGGTGTTAAGTCCACTACGACGTTCACGGCGTACCTGTACCCAGTCAACAAGAAGACCAAGGAGCGCGGTCAGGCGATTGCAGCAGACTCGTTCACGGTTCTGGTTGGTTGGCAGCCACACTACGAGGAGACTCCGGCTAAGCCTGGTGAACCAACCAAGTCCAAGGCTCCGACTTTCGACAATACGGCGACCGATGACGTCGAGAAGCTTAGCGCTGAGGAGCTGAAGGCTCAGGACGAGAAGAAGGCGCCGACGAAGTTCGCGCTGCCTGAGACCTTCAAGGCTCCAGAGGGTTACACCGTCACCGTTGATGAGAAGACCGGTGAGGTTTCCGTAACCTTCCCGGCTGATGCAGCCAACAAGGACAGCATCGAGGTTCCGGTCCAGGTCACCTACCAGGACGGCACGACCGCAACCGGTACCGCTCCTTTCGTCGTTGAATCCACCGATCGTGATTCCGACCAGTACACTCCTGAGTATGAGAACGGCTC
>NZ_KV805104.1:0-293 GCF_001811545.1 Corynebacterium sp. HMSC074A09
GACCAGTACACTCCTGAGTATGAGAACGGCTCTGGTAAGCCGGGTGATGACGTCGAGATTAAGAAGCCGACGTTTAAGGACGGCGACGGCAAGGAGACCACTCCGCCGGAGGGCACCAAGTTTGAAAAGGGCGAGGGCGCGCCGGAGGGTGTGACCGTTAACGAGGATGGTTCCGTCAAGGTGACCATTCCTGAGGGCGCTGAGCCTGGTACGAAGATTGAGGTTCCGGTTAAGGTGACTTATCCGGATGGTTCGACTGATGATGCCACGGTGACTGTCACGGTTGAGCAGCC
>NZ_KV805105.1:0-334 GCF_001811545.1 Corynebacterium sp. HMSC074A09
CTAGTGGTTAGGCAGCTATTTCTTTTCTGCTGGTGGTTGAACCGGTGTGGTTCTCGAAGTCGACGGGGCTGACCATCCCGAGGGCGGAGTGCCGGCGCCGACGGTTGTAGACGACTTCAATCCAGTAGGCAACGGCCTTACGTGCGGCATCACGGGTAGACCAACGCTTACGGTCGTAGAACTCGGTTTTAAGCGTCGACCAGAACGACTCAGCCATCGCGTTATCGAAGCACACACCAGTACGCCCCACAGACTGAGCAATGCCCAGGCTGCGGCATACCTCCCAGAGCTTCTCACTGGTAAATTGCGTTCCACGGTCAGCGTGAAACACCAG
>NZ_KV805106.1:0-218 GCF_001811545.1 Corynebacterium sp. HMSC074A09
CTGGGGATTTGTTGTTTGTTGGGGGTGTGCGTATATTTATCGAGGTCGCCGCGAGGTAGCCGGGAGGTTAACTAGTGGTAGATGTTCGGGCAATGTTTGTTCGGCGGGTTTGACTTTGGTTGAGCTTGTTGGGTAGGGTTGTTCGGGCCGCCGCAAGAGGGTTAACGTTTGGTTAATTTTTGTTGTGGTGTGCGGATGATGTTTGAGAACTCAATAGT
>NZ_KV805107.1:0-386 GCF_001811545.1 Corynebacterium sp. HMSC074A09
GAGAGTAAGAAACCGCCGACACCAAACAACAAACCATAACTCAATACACAAAGCCCGCCACCAAGAGCTATGACTCAACGGTCACGGGCTTTTTGGTGTTTTAGTCGCCGCGTCGGGGCAGTGGATGTTATCGAAGCATTATCCGAACCCCCGTTGATTCACGCCACAAAAGTACAGACCCGAAAATGCAGACCTGCAGGGCGGAATCAAGCCGTGGATGCGCCACGCTTGAATAGGGACCGGGGTCAAGCCAGCAGTTAGCGCCAATGGTGATGGGGCGCCCGCGTTCCCAGCCTTCGGCACGCTGCTGCACGTTTTCCACGGGCTGTTCGACACCACACAACACTAGTCTTTCGGACCTGACCCCTGTTTGGTAGACACCTGAT
>NZ_KV805108.1:0-26861 GCF_001811545.1 Corynebacterium sp. HMSC074A09
TATCAGGTGTCTACCTAACAGGGGTCAGGTCCAGCACCTGGTAGAAGCTGTTGGTCGGCTTGTAGATGATGCGCTTCTGACTGCTGAGGATTTTCACCCGCTTCGATAGGGCTGGTGATTGGCGGATCATGTCGGCGGCGACCTCGAAGACGATGCTGGCTTGCTGCCGGTCGGCCGCGCATCCGTAGACCTCGGCGGCTTGTTCCCCGTCCCCGCAGGTCAGCAGCAGCGCGATCGCGGCGGCCAGCTCGGACTTGCCCTGCTTCTTGGGGATCTCCACATAGGCGGTGGTGAACTGGCGGTAGCCGTCGGGTTTGATGGTGCCGAACAGGTCGCGCACGATCTGTTCTTGCCAACCCAGCAGTGTGAAGGGTGTGCCTGCCCAGCGGCCTTTGGTGTGGCGCAGCGCCTGAATGAATGCGACAGCGAAATCCGCTTTGCGCTGGTTGTAGGTGGAGCCGTCGGCCATGAACCGGGTTGGCTGATACGTGCTCGTCATCGTGGCGGCAGCTCCTTCCTCGGGGCATAAGAAAAGCCCCAAAACCGTGTGGGGCGAAACGGAGAGTGTGGGGCCAGTCCTGATCCTTGGGGGTCGGGACGGTGCGAGGGGTTAGCAGTAGGTGGCGCGGAAGTTGGCGACCACCTGGTCGGTGTCGAAGCCGCCGTAGCGCCAATCGGACAGGCCGCGCTGCCTGGCCAGGGCGATGATCTGGTCGGCTTTGGTGTAGTGCCAGCCGATGCGGCTGAGCGTGTGGATGGGGATCTTCTCGGCCCCGACCTCCTCGGCGAGCTCGTCGAGGACGCTGAAGGGGATCTCGGCGGCAGTCTGGATCTCACCGTGCGGGGCGGCGTCGGCGGGGATCTCCAGGTGGTTGGTGATCAGGTTCCGGGTGGCGTCCATCGCGGGTCCTCCTTGGCCTTGGTGGGGTGTGGGTTAGATCTGGCTCAGGGCCCAGGCGATGGCGTGCCCGGCGTCTGCGAAAAGGTGGTCGGCCTCGGCGATGAGCTCCAGGGCGCATTCGCTGCGGCCGCGTGCGTTCGGGCCGAAGCCGTCGATCGGGGCTTCGGTGAGGCGGTAGACCTGGGCGCTGTTGCCGTAGCCGTCTTTCTTGGTCCAGGTCGCGAAGGTGGCCAGCGTGTAGTCGCCGTGTGCGAGGATCGCCCCGTAGGAGTCGACGCGCATCTGCAGGGCTTCGGCGGTGAGCTTCTCGGTGGTGTTCATGGCTGTTGTCCTTTCCTGAGGGGCTGTTCTTTTGTCATGTACATACAGCCATAGGTGCGGTCGCTTATCCAGTCGTATTTGCCCAGATCAGGCACTATTTTTTGGGATCTACAGCACTCGGAGACCGTGGAGAATCAAGGCTTGTGACGAGGGGAAACCCCGCTCGTGGCAGGGTTTCCGGGTGCCAGCAGGTCAGGCGTTGCGATTGATGCGTCAGTTCTCCTTCCTGCTTGCCGGGGTGCGCCAGGCGGCGTCGCCTTCCAGGCCTGCCAGCAAGATGCGGCGTGCCTGCTTGTGTTCGGGGCCGATGAAGCCCAGGGAGAGCAGGAAGCAGCGCATCGTGTACTTGTCATTGCCCGGTGCAGGCGGCGTGGATCGGATCCGGGTTGCCTCCTGGGCGCGCTGGCAGAGCTTTGCCACAAGCGGGATCACCGCCTCGCGTGCCGTCTCCGGCGTAATCGACTCACACCACGGGAACGAGACGGTCTCGTCATCGTTGAACTGCGCGGGTGTGGCCGGGATGCCCAGGGCCTTGGCGATCAGTGGCCCTTTGGCCGCTAGGAGCGCTTCGAGGTTGGCGCGAGTGCGCTCACTCCACCCGGTGGTGGGCATCGTGACCGTCAACGCCACCTCGCCCGGGTCGGCGGTTTCAAAGCCCGCCTTGTGTGCGGACTCGAGCACGGCCTGCGCCTCGATACCATCTGGCAGGTAGAGGGTCCAGTCCCGATCCAGCGTGGCGTCTGCGATCTGGTAGGCAAACGAGGGCGTGCCCAGATAGGTGGCCTCGGTGCCAAGGTGATCGGCGAGAAGCTGGGCGAGCTTTTTCCTGCCCGTTTTGTGCGGGGTGAAGGCGAGGATGCTCATGCCACGACCTCCTTCTCGAACCAGGCGGCCACCATGCTGAGGAAACGCGTCGGGTCGTATTCGATCACGCGCACCACCAGCTGGTAGCCGCGAGCTCTGGCAACCCGCAGGGTTTCCTCGGGGTCGTAGACGTTGACTCCGGCTGCGATGAGCTCGCTGATTTCGATGTGTAATTCACTCATGACCAGTCCTTTTCGCTCGGTTCCCCCAGGTGTGGGGGTGCTTTCGGTCATGTACATACAGCCATACGTTTTTCCGCTTATCCAGTCGTTTTTCCCTCATCAACGGCTCATTTTCACGCCCCTGTTTTCCCTGCATAGTGTGGGGTTTTATTCGCGGTCGCGGTCGACCTGTTTGACCAGATCCAGATACGTGTACTGAGTGTTGCCTCGCTGGCAGGTGATCCCGGCCGCGTCCCCAGTCGCCTCGGCGTAGCGGCGCAGGATCACCGAGGCGTACTTCTCGTCCAACTCCATGAGGTAGGCGATGCGGTCGGTCTGCTCG
The DNA here is from genome assembly GCF_001811545.1 of Corynebacterium sp. HMSC074A09. Lineage (NCBI taxonomy): Bacteria > Bacillati > Actinomycetota > Actinomycetes > Mycobacteriales > Corynebacteriaceae > Corynebacterium > Corynebacterium sp. HMSC074A09. Next base: position 2,591 of record NZ_KV805108.1, read on the forward strand.
GCGGCCATCAGGGTCGAACCGCTGCCAGCGAACGTGTCGAGGATGATCGCGTTGGCCTGAGTGGAGTTGCGGATCGGATAGGCCAGCAGGTCCAGCGGCTTGGAGGTCGGGTGGTCGGAGTTCTTACGCGGCTTGGCGAAGTTCCAGATCGTAGTCTGTTTCCGGTCAGCGAACCACTTGTGCTTGGCTCCCTGCTTCCACCCGTAGAGCACTGGTTCGTGCTGCCACTGGTACGGCGAGCGTCCCAGCACGAGGGAGTCTTTGACCCAGATGCAGTAGCCGGAGAGTTTGAACCCGGCGTCGATGAACGCTTTGCGGAAGTTCAGCCCTTCGGTGTCGGCGTGGAACACATACGCCGACCCGCCCTTGTCGAGAACGCCCGCCATGTTGGTAAACGCGGTGAGCAGGAACTCGTAGAACGAGTCGGCCTTCATCGCATCATTCTTGATCGTGAGCCCGTCGGACGACTCGAAGGCGACGTTGTAGGGCGGGTCGGTGAGCACCAGGTTCGCGCTCTTGCCATCCATGAGCACCGCGACATCGTCTGCGTTGGTAGCGTCCCCGCAGACCAGCCGGTGCCTGCCGATAGTCCAAATGTCGCCGCGCTGGACGAACGATGCGGCCTCGAGAGCGGCGGTGAGATCGAAGCCGTCATCGGTGACCTCGTCATCGTCGAGGGAACCAATCATCGCCTGGATTTCGTCATCGTCGAAGCCGGTGAGCTCGGCATCAAAGTCAGCCGCGTCCAGGTCGGCGATGAGCAGGGCCAGCTTGGATTCATCCCAGTCGCCGCTGATCTTGTTCAGCGCGACGTTCAGGGCCTTTTCGCGGGTCTCGTCCAGCTCGACGACCACGCAGTCAACATCGGTGTGGCCCAGGTCAGCGAGTACTTTCAGGCGCTGGTGGCCGCCGACGACGTGGCCGGTGGTGTGGTTGTAGATCACCGGCTCGACGTAACCGAACTCGGTCAGCGACCGCTTGAGTTTCTCGTAGTCCGCGTCCCCGGGCTTCAGGTCCTTACGCGGGTTGTAGTCGGCGGGCTTGAGCTCACTGATGGGTAGCTGCTTGATGAGCACGGCACTTCACCTCCGTGGCGAGCTTGTCGGTAAACGGCAGCGTCCATTCCCACTCGCTCAGGCCATGTCCCATGTGCCCGTAGGTGGCAAGCTTCGCGTAGATGGGGGCTCTAAGGCCGAGGCGGTCGATGATCGCGGCCGGTCGCAGCGGGAAGATCGCCTGGGCGGCGTCGGTGAGGAGCCAGTCCGGGTGCTGACCGGTGCCGAAGGTGTCGATGTGGAACGCGACCGGGTCGGCCTTACCGATCGCATAGGAGATAGCGACGTGGCATTCTTCGGCCAGGCGCGCATCCACCACGGTTTTCGCGATCAGGCGCGCCATGTACGCACCCGTCCGGTCGACCTTGGAGGGGTCCTTACCCGAGAACGCGCCACCGCCGTGCGGGCCGAGCCCACCGTAGGTGTCGACCATGAGCTTGCGCCCGGTCAGCCCGGTATCAGCGGTGGGGCCACCTGTGACGAACCGTCCCGACGGGTTGATCAGGATTTCGGTGTGTTCGTCGATTTCGATCTCGCGACACGCCGCCGAGATAACCAGCGAAATCAGACGCTGGTTGAAATCCTCCACGTTAATGCCTGGCTTGTGCTGGACCGAGACCACAATCGTGGCGATACGTTTAGGGGTTTCGCCGTCATACTCAACAGTGACCTGGGCTTTCCCGTCCGGGCCGAGCTCTGGAATCTTGCCGTCTGTGAATGCTTGATCGAGACGCTTGCAGATCCGGTGAGCATAAACCAGTGGCAACGGGAGTCGTTCTTCGCTCTCGGCTGTGGCGTAGCCGTAGACGGTGCCTTGATCGCCAGCACCAACCATTACGTGAGAACTCGTATCACCGTGGCGTGCTTCTAAAGATTTATCGACCCCGCCAGCAATATCGCTCGATTGGCAGTGAATTTTGGCGCGGATGCGGAACCGGCGCGGATCATAACCCACATGCTCAAGCGCTGCGCGTACCAGCATCGGAATCTCAAGCTTTGCCTTGCAGGTGATCTCGCCAGCGACATAGATGCGTGCTTTGGTTGCCATCACTTCGACAGCCACTCTGGCGGCAGGGTCTTCGTAGAGGGCACGATCCAAAATGCAGTCGGCGATGTAGTCGCACAGCTTGTCCGGGTGCCCGGCGCGCACGCTTTCAGCGGTTTTCAACGACATATACAACTCGCTTTCATAAATTGATATGGGGTGGGAATAAAAAAGTGAGCGCCAGCTGTGCGGGCGCTCACTAAGACGATGATTGAGAAGTGGGTCAGAGTTAAGGCAGCAGGGTGTGTTCGATGCCGTCTAGGATCACATCGATGACGAGGTCGTAGTATTCCTCGGACATCGCTTCTTCTTCATCAAGGTGTGAGAGAGGCTCCAGGTAAGAGTTGACAATACTGGTCAGTCCAACAGATTGAGCCATCATAGGCTCAAGCCTGACAAGCATTTCGTGCAGGTTGTGGTGAGGTTGGATTTGATTGGATGCGCGCAGGTTTCTCGCTCCGATCGTGTGGATGATCGAGTTTGCGATAATTGTGTAGGCCACAGGCGAATTGTCACCAAACCCAGCTTCTTGTAGTTTGGCCCAGGCTCCATCGATCATCGGCAAAAACTGTTCAGTGAACTTGCCCCGCGCGAACCTGTCGGTAATCCCTGGATATGCTAACAATGCGGGGCGTAGATTGTGAGCCATAGCTCGAAACCAGGCTTTCCATTCAAGGTCCGGGTCGGGAACTTCAATCCCGACACATACCCGGTCTACAACAGCATCACAAATGGCTTCCTTGTTTGGAAAATAATGATAAATCACTGAGGGAACCACGCCCAGTTCACGGGCAATGTCCCGTACTGACCATCCCTCAACGCCACTGATCGCGCTTAACTGTACAGCTTGTTTGACAATCAGCTCGCGTGATAGCCCAGCCCTTCGCCCCGTTAGCACAGTGTTCATAAGGTGACCCTTAACTTATTCCTTGACCCTTACTAGAACACCATTCTACAATATCCCTAAGTGAAACAGTGTTCTAGTAATGGAGTGTAGTGATGCCTGACCCTCGTAGTAATAAGCCGACACAGAGTTCTATTGATCCAGGAGCGCAAGCGAACCTGGTAGTGGGAATCGTTTTTCTCGCCTTTATGGGGCAAATGATTCTCAATCCGATCATCGCGCCACTGTCACGACAGATGGGATTGCGGGAATGGCATATTGGCGCCACTATCTCTTTGGCAGCGATTGTACTAGCGAGCTTGAGTGCTTATTGGGGGCGAGCTTCCCAACGTGTCGGCGCTAAAGGTGTACTCGCTGCCGGGCTTGTGATCGCGATCATCGCTTTGAGCGCCTTCGGTATTGTCTCCTACCTGGGGATGAACCAGGTAGTTGGCGGTGTCGGACTAGTTTTTGGTGTTGTGATCACTCGTGGTTTGCTCTATGGCGGAGGGATTTCAGCGATCGCCCCGACCGCGCAAGCCCACCTGGTCACGCATGCTGCCAGCGAGAACGGGCGGGTAAAAGCACTGGGCATGATTGGAGCGGCTCAAGGGATGGCCTCCATTGTTGGAGGTGTTACTGGAGGTGTGTTAGCCGCTGCTGGTGGCCTGCTCTTGCCCTTGGTGGTCATGCCCGTTGTGATGGTGATTGGTCTGGTTGTTCTCTTGGTGAGTTTCGCACCTCAAAGCCAAGGGCAACTTTTTGCAAAGCCTCAACGGATTCGCTTCACTGATCCGCGTGTAGCTCCCTGGCTAGCAACTGGTCTGGTGATGTTTCTTGTGTTTTCTTCTGTTGCTACGATTTTTGGATTCACTGTTCAAGACCGCTTCGCCCTGTCGGCAACTGCGACCGCAGGTATTTCCGCGATTTACCTGACCATCATGGGCGTGACCATGATCATTGCCCAAGCGGTGATTGCTCCAAAGACAGGGTGGGGAGCAGCGAAGCTTTTACGTACTGGTCTGACCATTACACTAGTTGCAACTGTGCTCATTTGGCCTACCTCCTCGCACGCTTTACTGGTTGTCGGGTGTATCGTGCTGGGGGTAGGTATGGGACTGGCGATGCCCGGGTACAACACTGGCCCAACCTTGAAGATGAGTGCAGATGAGCAAGGCGCAGTGGCTGGCATCATTAACGCTAATAATGGGTTGGCGTACGCGATTGCCCCGCTGGCTTCGACCGCCCTTTACGGGTGGAACCCGCTGGCACCCTTCGCCGTCTGTATCGCCTTGATTGCAGTGGTCGTCATCTACGCCCACACCGCACCCGCACTACGCCAATAACTATGAGCGTGCCTGAAGTAGCCGTTCCATCACGTTATCCGCAGGAGTCGGCCCCGAGTAGTCCACCAGCGAGTTGGCTTTGACCACATCGAAAATCTCGTACCAGAGCGTATTCGCCTGCTTGCTAAACGACTGAGACATGGCCACGAATGGGGACGCGATAGCCGCCCCCGTGGTCGGATGCTTACCCAACAGGCCAAAATCGGAGATTGCTTCTTCGCATTGAATGAACCGAGCAAAATTCTGCGCATAAGCCTCAATCAACCGTGGAGCTACGAGTTTTTCGCAGCCGCGCTCCTTGAGCCAGTTCCAGGTATCGCGGTAGATTACGTCAGCACCCAAAGGGTTACCATCACGCTGCACAGCCGCCAAATAAGCCGAAGGTTCTGGCATTACGCTACCTTCAAGATCCCCGCCCGCTTCCAGATCTGGTGGGTCGAGCGACGCGATGTGGAGGACGCGTGCGTCTTTGCCTTCGGTGATCTTCTCAAACGCAGGTGTGGGCTTCGCACCTGAGCCTGCTCTGCGTCCGCCGCGCAGTGTTCCGTCTTTCGCCATGAAATCTCGCCTCCTTCCAGGCGGTTAGCCCGGTGATGGAGGGCGTGAGGGGTCAATACCTCGTTTGATTCGGCGGTTTTGCGCACGGTTGGCCCCGCCCGCTGAGGAGCAGCCCAGCTGTAGAGATCCGCTCGCCCCCACCCCCTCGGCAAGCGCGCCACGTCGCCTCGTGCCGGGCCAGCGGCCTCGAGGTCGGCACAGGTGAGGGTCGGCAGGGAGGCCGCGGCAGGCGGGCACACAGCGCTTTTTAGTAGCTGTAGACCCGGGGGGCTTGTCGCCACCGGTCGCCATCGAGCGCGGACTGGCGCGAGTGGCACGGCTTGCACAGACTGCGCAGGTTCGACTCGTCGTGGGTGCCGCCGTGGTCGAGCGGGATCACGTGGTGGACCTCAGCCACGGGCGTGTACCGGCCACGGGCCAGGCAGTCCTCGCACAACGGGTGGGCTTCGACGTAGGCCGCGCGGATCTTTCGCCACCGGTGGTCGTAGCGTCGGTTGATCTTCGGGTCGCGCTGGTAGGTCCGGTAGCGGGTGTCCTCGGCGCGGGCGTGCTCGGGGCAGAACCTCGTCTCGGTCAGCTCGGGGCAGCCGGGCTGGGAGCACGGGCGCTTGGGTTTGAAAGGCATCCGTCTCACCACCCTTGTCGTTCATGGCAACGACCCCCAGACGAACCGTGATGATTCGTCTGGGGGTCGGGACCTACTTTTCAACCACTTACAGCATGCGACAGGCACACCCTGAAAGTCATCCCCTCTTTGCGACACTCATGCGCGCCAATGCTTCAGTCTCTGCCGAACAAGAGACGCGCGAAGCGGGCAAGGGCGCGCTGCTTCTTGGCGAAGGCAGTCTTGCGTTCGACGTAGAAGTGTTCGGCGACTTTGACGGCGGCGTCCTCGGCGGAGAGGTCGTCGAGGAAGAATACCTCGAGGACCAGCCGGTCATCGTCGCTGAGGCTTTCCCAGGCCGGGTTGAACCAATCCATGTAGGCCTGCGCTTTTTGGTTGCGGGCTTTGAGCGCGTCGAGGTTGTCGAGGATCGAGCAGACTCTCGCTTCACCGGCGTGCGGGTTGTTGCCCCGTGGCAGGCCGTCGAATCGGGGTGAGCCGATTGAGGTCAGTGAGGCTTTGAGCTCGTTGGCGTACCCGTCGCCTTGCTGGAGAATGACAGCTTGGGTTGCGTAGTCCTGGAGAACGCCGATGGCGGCTTTGCGGTAGTCGAAGTAGTCCCAGATGGGGTGGTCGTTCATGAGTGTGCCTGCTTTCCCAGAGTGTCGGCGACCGCATTGATCAACGCAGCCTGTGTCATGTCTTTGTTGTCCAGCGCGGCCAGTACCGCCTCATCGAGGGTGTGGTTGGCGGCCAGGTGGGTGATCGTCACCGGCTGGTCTTGTCCCTGGCGGTAGAGCCTTGCGTTGGTCTGTTGGTAGAGCTCCAAGGACCAGGTCAAGGAGAACCAGACCAGGAGGTTGCCGCCTTGCTGGAGGTTGAGCCCGTGTCCGGCTGAGGCCGGGTGGATGAGCGCCAGCGGAATCTCGCGGGCGTTCCACGCTTTGATGTCGGTACTGGTTTTCAGCTCGCGGGCCCCAGGGAAGCGTTCGGTGATGCGCTCACGGTCGTGTTTGAACCAGTAGGCCACGAGCAGCGGCTGGCCGTTGGCCGCCTCCACGAGGTCTTCGAGCGCGTCGAGCTTGCGGTCGTGCACCACCACGGTGTTGCCGTCCTCGTCGTAGATCGCACCGGAGGCCAGCTGGAGCAGCTTGCCTGACAGTGCTGCGGCGTTCGCGGCATCGATGACCTGCCCGTCGAGGTCGAGCACCATCTCATCTCGCAACCGCTCGTAGGCTTTGCGCTCCTTCGGTTCGAGGTCGACGAGCGTCGTGGTGACCGTCAGCTCGGGCAGGCGCAGGTGGTCGGTGGTGCGCATCGACAAGGTGATGTCGCTGATCGCCTCGTAGATCTCGTCCTCGGCACCGGGTGCGGGCTTGTAGGTGAAGATCTGCTGGCCGTTTCGCCGATCGGGTACGAACCAGCGGTTGCGGTAGTGGGTGATGAACCTGCCGAGGCGCTGGCCCTCATCAAGGAGACGGAACTGCGCCCACAGGTCCATCAGCCCGTTGGCTGCTGGCGTGCCGGTCAGTCCCACGATCCGGGTGCGACGTGGCCGCACGGAGGCGAGTGCTTTGAACCGTTGCGCCCGGTGGTTCTTAAACGAGCTCAGCTCGTCGATGACGACCATGTCGAACGGCCAGGCTTTGCCGAGGTGGCGCACCAGCCAGGGCACGTTTTCGCGGTTGATGACGGTCACCATCGCCTCGGCTGCAAGCGCGTCCACCCGCTGGGCTTTCGACCCCACGGCCACGGCAATGGTGAGTCCTGCCAGGTGGTCCCATTTGGTGGCCTCGGCGGGCCAGGTATCGCGGGCGACTCGCAGGGGTGCGACGATGAGGACGCGGCGGGCTTGGAAGGAGTCCAGCAGCAGGTTCCAGATTGCCGTCAAGGTGATCACCGTCTTGCCTAGGGCGTGTCTCTTATATGCGTAACCAGACCAGAATCGCCGCAAGCACCACTCCCGCGCGATACGTGACCGCGAGCTTGTCATAACGCGTCGCAAGCCCGCGCCACTGCTTCATCAACCCAAAGGCCCGCTCGACCACGTTGCGGTCTTTGTACAGCTCCGCATCAAACCCGGGCGGTCGCCCGCCAGCACGACCCTTACGCTTCCTGGCAGCGATCTCATTAGACTTCTCCGGAATCACCGCGGCGATGCCGCGCTCACGCAGATACGCGCGGTTCACCCGTGACGTGTACCCGCGATCAGCAAGCAACGCATCAGGGCGCGTCCGCGCCTGCCCGCACCCAATTCTCGGGACCCGAATATCGCCGAGGACTTCCTGCAACATCGCGCCATCATGGCGTTGCCCGCCCGTCACCACAATCGACAGCGGCCGGCCATGCCCCTCGACAGCAAAATGTACCTTCGTGCTCAACCCTCCGCGTGATCTCCCGATCCCGTGACCTGCCGGTTCAATCTCGCATAACGGCAGATTCTTGTAATTCGATAGAGCCCCCTGTGTCCTGATCAGGGCGCGGCAGGTTCGTACCGTGCTGATGAGCACGGTTGATCGTCGCGTCGATTGACACGTTCCAGTCAATGTCGCCCACTGCATCGGCCTCGGCGAGGATGTGCGCGAATACGCGGTCCCAGGTGCCGTCGGTTGCGTAGCGGCGATGCCGCTTCCACACCGTCTGCCAGGGACCATACCGGTCGGGGAGATCTCGCCACGGGATTCCGGTGCGGTACCGGTAGATGATGCCCTCTACAACGCGGCGGCTATCACCAAACGGGCGGCCTTTACGGCCCTCATTCGTTGGCAGAAGTGGTTCAACTCGCTCCCACTGTGCATTCGTGAACTGCGTAAATCTAGACCGTTGTGACACACCTCAATCATGCTCGAGCACAGGCCCACAATTAGGAGACACGCCCTAGCCCCATCCCGAGCAGGATCGCGGCCTGCGGGTGGTCTTCAATGAAGGCGGTGGCCAGTTGTTGGTAGTCATGCGGCTCGTAGCGCATCAGCCACCTCCTTTGCGCCTTCGATGCTGTCGACGATGATCACGTCCATGCCGTGGTCTGTGAGCTGCTGGATGCGGCGGCGTTGGATGGGGCGTGGGAGGCGTCCGGGTGCTTTGAGTTCGACGAAGATGACGCGTCCGTGATGGATGCAGATGCGGTCTGGGACCCCTGCGGTGCCGGGGCTGGTGAATTTCCAGCACAGGCCACCGATCGCCTCAACGGCTTTTTTTCAAGTGTTGTTCGATTGCTTGCTCGTTCATGGTTCATGTCCTCTCGTGTGAGAGGCCCATGACGACCTATGACGATGCGATATGGACTTTTCCTAAGGGCTATATTTTCTGCCCTATAGCAAACTCACATATGGGTCGTCATAGGTCGTCATAAGGCCCGTCTGGCTTAGTTGTCGAACTCGTTCTTCAAGGCCAAACCGTGGACGAACATGCCGTGCATCGTCTTTTTGCGAATGAAGCCGTGGTGTTCGACGGTGGCGTTGAAATCGACCATGGGACGCGCCCACCCGGAGGTCGACATCGCCCACGCCCGATAGGCCTGATACAAATCCCCGGCCCGTTCCGACAGCCCCGGGTCAAGGTCGCAGTTGGCGTCAAGGAACTGAGCGAACCAGTTGTTCTCTTCCCGATACGCCGCCGATGCCTCCACCACTCGGGCAGGAGCCTTGAGGTGGTAGTCCTCGGCGTGGATGAGGCGCGCGCCCTCCATAATCCAGGCCAGGATCGCCCCGCCTGCCTGCGTGTAGAGGTAGTCGGCATAGTTCTTGATGTCGGATGTGCCTTCGATCTTCGCCTCGAAGGGAATGACGATGAGCCTGCGCCAGATGCCCGCATCCATCGCACCCACCCTGGGCAGATGGTTCGTGTAGAGAATCAAGGTGTGCGACGGGGTGAAGGCAAACGGTGCCTTGTACTTCTTCTCCGCGTAGATCTGATCGGTGGAAGCCAGCTGCTTGACCACCGAGGTGGACATGCGCACGCCCTCTTCGGATTCGGCAGAGATGATGAGGCGTTTGCCTTTGGCCTCAGCCAGCTCCGGTTTGACGTTGCGCATCCCACCGATCGTGAGCACATCAGCACTCATGTTGCCTGCATACGTGCCTAAGACTCTGGCGATGGTGTTCCAGAACGTCGATTTGCCGTTGCGACCATCTCCGTAAGCGATGACGAGGGCTTCGACGAAGACTTGCCCGATCGCAGCAAGGCCGACGATGCGCTGCACGTAGGCGATGAGCTCGGCATCGCCTTGGAAGAACACCTCGAGGGCTTCCTGCCACAGGTGCGCGCCGTCGGTGCCCGGGTCGAGGCTGGTCTGCTTGGTCACCAGATCCGCCGGATCATGGTCGTGGCGCGACATGGTCCCGTGGCGCAGATCGTAGGTGCCTGATGGGGTGTTGAGCAGATACGGGTCGGCATCGAGCTGCTCAGGGGTGGTCAGCAGCATGGGGCGGGCTTCTTTCAGGCAGTTGGTGATCCCGCGTGATTCTCGGCGTTTGAGCGCGTAGGCCGCATAGGTTTTCGCGTCCTCGAACGCGGCGAACGCCTCCTGTTGGGCGGCGTTAAACATGGCCTGGGCTTTCGCCTTCGACATCGACGCCAACAACATGGCAGCCCCCGTGGCGGCGAGCTGGTCTTTGGCGTCTTCGAGCAGCTCGTGGGCCTCGGCCAGTTGGCGTTCGGTGAGCTCCTGGACGACGGCTTGGGCAGCGGGAGCGGATTCGTACCAGACACCGTCGTAATAGACGAGCCAGTCGGTGGCCTCCGAGTAGCGCAGCGAGTCCGGGTACGCCTTGGATAGGGCGTGGGCTTGGCCGACGTCGCTGTAATCGGCGGGGCGTACCGAATCCAGGCTCGCCTCAAAATCCTCTGGTGGCACATACCCGGGCTGGTTCTCGACCGTCTTGGCGAACCGGGTGGCCGACCGCCAGATCGACTCCACCTCCGCCTCGGGCAGCGGCGGGTTGCAGCGAGCAGCCTTGCGGTCAAACAAGTCGCGTGCCTCATCGGTCGTGCCGAGGCGAATCAGCAGCCTGCCAGCAAACCTCGACAAGGTCGCATTACGCGAACCCTCCTCGATCGCCTTGGTGCCCTCATCCCACTGGGCGAACACGTCCTCATCGACCGTGTCGGCAAGCCAGGTGTCGATGGTGCGCTCACCCTCGACCACGGTGATACTCGGATTAGTGTGGCCGTAGATGAAACGGCCAGCGTCGATCGCGTTAGGGTCGAAGAACTCGAACCGGGCGGCGAGCTGCTTCTTGAGCCCCGCGTAGGCCTCAGCATCAGTTACGGGGTCTATCGGGAAGTAGACGTGGAAGCGGGGTCTTGCCGACTGGGCTCCTTTCGCCCGCTGGTGGTTGCGGGAGGTGGCGGTCATCAACGCCACACCCTCCAGCCTCTTAATCAGCGATTCCGGGGTGACCCATTCGGCCTGCTCCTCGGTGTGGGAGTTGTCGACGTCCATGACCAGGCAGTTCGAGGTCACGAAACTGCCAGCCGACCGCCTGCCACCCACGTACTCGGCAACCACATGATCCAACCTGGCGACCGCCTCCAGGTCGGCTGCCGTGGTCACGGTGTGCGGGTTCGGGTAGTGTGCGTTGTTTTGCTGGCCCGCCACCTGCGCGGTGAACATCGTCATCGCCTTCATAGGGTGACCTCCTCAAAGTCAGCATCGAGATAGGTGATCGGCAATTCGAGGTGGTGAGCCCATTCGATCTCGGCGCGCATCCCTGCCGAGACACGGGCCGTGTAGACCCAGATCGCCTCACACTTGCTCAGAAGAATTCGGTTGAAAAACATCGCCAACTCGCGCTCGCTCGCGTCGGTGTCGTCCATGAATTGCGGAAACAACAGGTGCGGCGCGAGCGGGATCTTGTGCCGTGACACCGCGTGAGCACACAACGCGCGAGCCAGCTCCACGTTGTTCTCGACGGCACCGGCGTACGGGGAGCAGATGTAGACCAAAGGCCGGTATCCGTACTCGGCGCGCTGGAGACTCTTCAGCGCCTTGTACGCGGTGGGATCTGGGTAGCCCTCCGTGTTGTGGGGCGAGAAACCCAGGTCGATGTTGACAGCAGTCGTCGTCATGCCGCACCGCCGTCCTGCTCGATGACCGGCAGCAGGCCGAACTGGTTCTTCAACAGGTCATAGACGAACAAGCGACCCTTCTGGGTCCAGTACATGTGCGTGCGGGTCTTACCCTCGTCGTACTCGTGGGTCTTGGACTGCGTGTAGCCCTGCTCGGCAAAGGGGGCGTAGAGGAACCAGCGGCCGGACTGCCTGAACTGCACCCCGGCGTCGTGCAGCAGCAAGTTCAGCTTCTTCGCCGACAAGCCATAGTCCTTGGCGATCTCGGTGATGGTCAGTAGCGAGTCCGACTGGAGCACGACATCGTAGTAGGAGACCTTCGGGGCGGCCTCAAGCAGGGCCTGCTCGGCTGCCAGCCGCTTGGCCCGCTCGGAGCGAAGCTGGACGATGGCGTGCTCGAGGAACTCGTCGTTGTCTAAGAGTTCGTCGATGGCGTAGACGCCATGGCGGCGGATCGTGGGGAGGACCTCGTTGACAACCCAGGCTTCGAAGTCCTGGGCTGCGGGGAGCTTGGAGGAGAAGATGAGCCGGTACAGGTCACCTTCGGTGATGAACCGGGCTTCTTGAGTGCGACCGAGCGCATCCGTGATGGGGTGGTGAAACGCCACCCCACGTCCATGCTGCTTGATGGCGTTAACTGGATCTTTGTACCCCAAGGCGGTGGCCACATCGCGGCCACAGAAATACACCTTGTCCTCATGCTCGACAGTTCGGATCGTTCCAAAGGCATCGTTGGTGAATACCTGAAGATCTCTCGTAGCCATGTCTGGCTCCTTCTAAGAGCCAGGATTGACGTGAATTCCAGCAAGCCACGGGTGCGGCCGCGTCGGGCTCTCACGCATACGCCCCTGAGCGCGCAAGAATCCGGACACCCGGGTCTTGCTGAAATACTCAGGCCACTCGCTCACATGAGAAGCTGGAGCGGTGATGCAGTCCGATTCTTTCTCCCAACGCTCGACTATCCGCAGTATTGCGAATGTCCTGGCAAGTACCGATTTGCCGGGCCTAAGCGGAAGCCAAATCGACGAGCTTCTCCTCGACATTGGTGCGCCACCGCGTGTTGCCGGGAGTAAGCGAGAAGGACTGTTTGGCGCGCTTACGGAAGGAATGTCCGCAGCGCAAGCAGGTCAACTCACTCGTGAGTTCATAACGACTGCGATGAGCCCGGCACGGCATACCACCGATCGTCAGCGTTGGAATGATTTGCGCCGCTTGCTCAACAAGGTGCTGGCGACCGAAGGATGGCATATCGACGATGCTGGCGAGTTGACCCAACTCGCTGAGGCGGCACGCACATTCGATGATATCGAGCGTCTTACCAGCTCTCTCGTGGAGGAACTTCAGCGGCGCGGTACCCACGAACGCCTAATGGAGTATTGCAGCCAAGAACTGATCGCGGAGTCTCTGTTCCACGCGATATCCGAGGCAGCCAAGTCGATCCCTGACCGCATCCGTATCCTTACTAGCTTGACCGACGATGGTCAGGAGTTGTTCGATATAGCTTTGGGAACAAACAATTCTGCCCCTAAGCTCGTGATTAATAGCTTTTCCACGGAGTCGGAAAAATCAGAGCACAAGGGTTTTAAGAACCTGCTTATAGGGATCCACGGGCACTATCGCAATCCCCGCGCTCACAAAACCCGACTAGGTAGTGAGGAAGGTAAACATGACTTCCTCGATGCCTTCAGCTTGTTCTCCTATGTCCATCGTCGCCTCGATTCCGCCCAGCAATATCAGTCCTTCATGTAGAAATCACACACGTACCCGTCTGCCGCTAGCGGCAACCCCTGCGCCCAGTCGGGCGCGGTGGCCATCAGTTTGCAGATCTCGTCCACGGTGGCCGTGGCGGTCTCCACCACGATCTCGTCATGGACGTGCATGACGATCCTGTGCCCAGCGCGATCGACCTGGTGCATGCCGAACGTGAGCAGATCGCGGGCGACGGCTTGGACGATGTTCTCGGTGAGTTTCCCACCGTAGGTTTCTAACTGGCCCCATTTGCGCCCGGTGGTCACACCTTCGTGGGTGATGGATGTGCCGCCGAATCTGTTCTCACCCAGCTTGGGTTTTACGTAAGCGAGGCGACGCCCAGATGGTAGGCGGATGAACATGACCCCGGATTCGACGGTGAACGTCAGCGGGCCAACATGGGTGGGCAGACGCGTGGCGATCGTGTCGATGGCGGCGGCGTTGATGTCGGCCCACAGCTGCACCACGCTGGGGTTGGCGGCCCGCCACGCATCGACCAGCGGCTGGAGTTCGGATTCAACCAGCCCCATCCGCAGTGCCCCCATGGCTTTCAGAGCGCCGACGCCGCCTTGATAGCCACAGGCGAGCACAGCAATCTTTCCTTTCTGACGCAGCTCGGCGTTGGCTCCGTGCTTGTCGACGGGGACTCCGAACATGCGGCTCGCGGTCTCGCAGTACAGATCCTTCCCGTCACGGAAGGCCTGAAGCGTGGTGGTCTCGCCTGCGAGCCAGGCGATGACCCGCGCCTCGATCGCGGAGAAGTCGGCCACCACGAACCGGTGCCCGTCGGCGGGGACGAAAGCCGTGCGGATCAACTGCGAGAGTGTGTCGGGCACGGAGTCGTAGAGCAGCTCGACCGCATCAAAGTCTCCGGCCCGCACGAGGGCTCTGGCCTCGGCCAGGTCGGGTAGGTAGTTGCGGGGCAGGTTTTGGACTTGGACGAGGCGGCCAGCGAAACGTCCGGTGCGTCCAGCCCCGTAGAACTGGAGGAACCCGCGTCCGCGCCCATCACGACCTGCCACGTGCTGCATGGCCTCGTACTTCTTCACCGACGACTTCGCAAGCTCACCGCGCAGCAGGAGGACCTCACGCACCTGGCCGGTAGCGGTGTCGAGCGCGGCGGCGACTTCGTCTTTCGTCAGTGACTGCAGGGGCGTGCCGTGAGCGGCGAGCCACTCTTTCAGCTGGATCGGCGAGTTCGGGTTCTCCAGTCCAGTGAGTTCCTGGGCGCGGGCTAGCGTGGTGGCGCGGTGTTGCCGGTCGCACTGGACCGCGTTGTCCACGAGAACCTGGTCGAGCTGAATGCCGGTGTCGTTGACGTTCTGGTCGAGGGCGTAGGTGTCCCATTCGGACGCTGGGAGCGGGAAGTCGGCTAGCCGGTCGTGGATGGCGAGTTCGACCTCGACGTCGCGCCGGTTGTAGGAGATGAACTGCTCCCACCCGCCCGGGTCGGATGCAGGCGGGTTGCGCATCCCGCCCTGGTTGAGCACGCTCGGTGTCGCCGGGGGACAGAACTGGCGGATCAGTTTCTTACCTGCACTGTCTTTCCGTACCGGCAGGTCAAGGACGGTGGCGACCTGGTCCAGACTCATCGGCAGGCCGAGGTAGGCGGACCAGACCATGGTGCAGTGCCACTGGGCAGGGTCCAGGAACCTGCGGCCTTCCATGAGTTCTGGATGGTGTCTGGCCAGCCAGATTGAGAGGCAGATGCGCTCGAATGCCGCGTTGAACGCCCACTTCACTACGTGCGGGTCGACGAGTGCGGCCAGCACCTTTTCGGGGAACTGGTGTCCGTTGGCGAGATCGACGACCTCAACCGGGCCTCCGTCGGTCGAGTAGCCGAACAAGAGGAGCTCGAAGTCGTCGTGGTCGGCGTAGGGGTACACCCCAGTCTTCGCCAGGTTCACCGGCGAATAGGTCTCGAGGTCAATGAAGAGTTCACGCATGCGCGACAGCTCCTAGAAAACAATGGGTGCTGGGAGAAGACCACACCCCAGAAGTGGGCGTGGTGGTCCTCCCAGCACGGGTGAAGGGTTAGTGGTCGTGGTCAGCGCGGTACTTCTCGAGCTCGGCCTCGCTGTCAGCCATGAGCTTGTCGATGCGCTTGCGATCGCGGCGGATAGCCCGCCGTTCGGCAATCACAGAGGAGACCTTGATGACGATGAGACCGAGGACAGCGCCAACGAGCAGTGCCACAACTGTGGTGGTGTTTGCTGACAGCGCTGCCGAATAACACTCGTTCATGATGCTTCTCCGCTCTTCTAGTTGAGGAAGTCGTCCGAGGCTGCTGCGAAGCCTCCGAAGTCGGCCTCGGCGCTGATCCGGTTGCCGCCGAGCGGTTCACCATCACGCAGCTTCTGGATGTTGCCCAGCCCGCAGGCGATACCCCGGTTGCCGTTCGTGTTGAACGCGTAGAACGAGATGCTCACTCGCGCGTAGCAGCCCGAGTAGACCTCGCTGGCGTCCAAGATCGGCTGCAGAGAAGCATCCACGACCTGCGGCGGGGTGGTCGAGTTGGCGTTGACGAACATCGCGTTCGCATAGGCCTCGTCATCGCGCTCGATATCCCCATCACGCAGCGGGAGCTTCAAAGCAGCCTTGTTGGGCCGCTTGCCACCGAACTTGCCAATCCCGGCATCGATCGCCGCGTCAATGGCGCGTTCGATCTTGGCCAGGGTCTCGGTGTCGGACTTCGGGATGATCAGCGACACGGAGTACTTGGGCTTGCCGCCCTGGATGGACTTCGCCTCGAAAATGTTGGCGTAGGACAGGCGAACTTCGCCGGTGACCACACGGGTCGGATTCGTGGTTGCAGACATCTTGTCTTACCTTCTTTCTTGTTCGTTACTTGATTGCAGTGAATTCATCTGTTGCTGACTGGATTTCCAGTGCGGGTCTCTTGTCGGACTCGGGCACCAGCGTGGGCTTCCCGGCGGGTTTGACCACGAGGTCCCCAAGGAGAGTGGCGAAGCGCTTCTTGCCCAGCTGCTTCTCCAGCGCGGTGATCGTCTTGAGCTTGCGATCCCACACGTCGACACCGGCCGCCTCAGCTGTCTTGGCGACAGCGGCCTCGTCGGCGTACTTGCGAATCGAGCGTCCTTCGACGAGCTTGAAACCAGACCAGGTCTTGCCCTGGTTTACCGCCAGCGACAGCGCGTGCGCTTCCACATCGGCAGCCCACGCCTTCAGATCCGGAAGTTGGGCCAACACCTGTGCGATCTCCTCGTCGGTGAGCTCGGCTGGTGGGGCGAACTCATGCTGGGCAAGCGCAAGGTTCGCCTCAGCACGCGTCCGGCAGGTAGGTGAGAGTTTGCAGAACCGGCACCACTCACCCGGAGCGAACTCGCCATCACCGCTGGCAGCCAGCGCGGCACGAGGCTTCACCACCTGTTCCGCCCACGCCTCCAGCTCAAACACCGGGATCGTCCACGTCGAGACGTTCGAGCGCCTGGGCTGGAAGATCGTCACCGCCACCTCGGTGATGTCGTAAAGCGACCCGAACGCATTCAACGCTCCGAGCGCATACAACATGAGCTGCGGGTTGTGCTCGGCCTCGACCATGACACCCTGCCCGTACTTCAAATCGATGATCTGAAGCGTGGGCTCAGCGATAATCACGCAGTCGCCAGTGCCGAACCCACCCGGCACCACGTGGGAGAAGTCCAGGCGCTGCTCGATGAGCACCTGCGGATCAGCACACGCCCGCCGCACATCACGCACCCGCTCCTGGACGAAGGCCACGTAGTCATCCGTCAGGGCATCCATCTGCTCGTCATGCCAGCTCGAGACAGGCTTCGTGGTCGGAGCGTCATGCAGGGCGCGGCGCAGCTTCCACTCCGCAAGCGCATGCGCGGCGGTTCCCTGCTCGGCAGCCTGCGAGGTGGACTCCGGTAGCCCGGCCTCCAGCGTTGCCGACGGCGGGCAGGCCAACCAGCGGTGCGCGCCCGAGGCGCTGAGCAGTGCGTGCTGGTCAGGCATCAGCAATCGCTTCCGCTTGCTCCAGCAGCTGCCCGTACTTGGACGGGTCAACCTCGGAGAGCTTGTTTGCGCCAGCTGCCTGGATGAGCTCACGCACCTGCCTTGTGTGACCTGCCTGCGACAGGCGCGCCAACACCGTGCGGACCTGCTCCAACGTCACCTGCACAACCTCCGGGGCCGCTGCCGGGGCGGGCGACTGATGGTTGGCTTCGTACTCTTCGGCCGCAGCTTCCAGTGCTGGCTGGGCGAGCTGGGCTGCGGCGATCGGGCGAGCCCCCGCCATCCCGGGGTGGTCCTCGAACGATTCCCATGCGGCTTCTTCGATCGCTGAGGCCAGCATCGTGACTCCCTCCGCGATCCGGTTCAGCGCCGGGATGTAGCGGTTCGCTTCGGTGACGTTCACGCGGCATCACCACCGCTCCGGGTAACGCCGACGGCACGGGCCAGTGCCATGAGGTCGTCGTCTGGGCGGATGATTTCTACTGAGCGGACCTGGTTGCCCGGCACGAGTACGGTGAGCTGTTGGGGGTTGCCGAGCAGCTTGCGGGCGATCCTGCTTCGGATACTGACCTTGCGGGTAGAGACCGCAGCGTCAGGTTCGGGCTGGTCAGTCAACGTGACCTTGAGACGATGCTTCGACATCGTTTCCTCCTTGTGAATCAGATGAGCGTCGGTTTGTGCTGGCCTTCATGTGGGCCGGGCACTCATACGCCCCCGACGGGAGCCAGATCCGGACACTCCTGCTCGATGAATTCGCGAAGCTTCTTCAGAGCCCGTTTGACCGAGCGCCCGATGCTGTTCGCTCGCTTGGCCACGTCGGCTTCGTCAGCACCGGGCAGCTCCTCACGCGCGATCTGCACGAAGGAGAACCCCTCAAACACGTGCAGGCGGATATGCTCGGTTTGCTTGGCGCTCACCTGAGCCAGCAGCCAATCGACAACCAGCTCACTGTCGATCTGGTCTTCGTGAACCGAGACGTTCAGATACTGGGGTCCGTCATGGACCTCGACTTCCCAGTCGCTGTAGGACAGGTCGCCGCGGTTTCGAGCGTTCTCGGCGGCACGAAAACAGCGGTAGGCAGTGCGCAGATAGTCAACTTTCCACTCCGGCACGTATGTCGGGTCGTAGAGCAAGGCGAGCACCTCATCGGCGCTCAGGCCAAGTTCTTCGTCTCCAACGGGTGGGTCGACGAGCTCGACCCACGCATAGTTCTGGATGCCGTCCTTCGAGATGGTCGATGGCACGTAGATCTGGGTATAGACCTTGCCGCTGACCTTCTTGGTCCGGACGGAGTACGGCTCGCTGGTCCTTCTATTTGGTTGTGTTGTCAAGGGAATCCCTCCTGAGGAGGGAGACCCGCTTGAGTAAGCAAGCTCGGTGTCGACGGTTCAGAAGAGATGGGCAGAGAAACGAGAAGGCAGGTACCCGTAGGTCGGGTACCTGCCGCTTGCTTCTCTTACGCGTCTCCCTGGTGGTCGACGGCCTTGTGTGATCAGCACGCGGCACTTGTAGGTCACGGAACCGTCGTGGCCACTCAGGTCCCGCAGCCGTCTAGTTCACTCACAGAGCGTCCTAGACCCCTTCGAAGGACATCAGCGGTAGACTTAAGATCACGATCTCTAGGTACTCAGCAGACGCCTCCGGAAGTACTTCGAGACTAAAAATCGGGCGAGAAAATGTCCTTGCCCCTGTTTTGGTGCTGTTTTGGTCCTCTTTTCCCGAGGGAGGTTTTTGATGAGCCAGCTGTGCTTCGCGACCTTCGCGCGCGCCCTGCAAAAGGTGCTCATCCAGCCAGCAGCGAGTTACACCACTCCGACCAGGCAGGGAGCCAAGAAGCCGTCAACGGCGCGACCAAAGATGACCTCAACCGACGCCTACGTCGTGGAGGTGCTCTTGCGCTGGATTCAGGACTTCGCCCCTGTTGCAGACCAGGACGGATGGGACGTGTGGCGCACGCCCAAGACAGTGAGCGGGCTACTCAAGCAGGACATCCCGCTGCACACCGGCTTCGGGCCCGTTCTGAAGCAACCGGGACTACGTGGGGCTGCACGTGAAGCGTTCGGCAAGATCGCCCAAGATATTGCGCCCATGCGCGAGAGTGACTTCAAAGCCGAGCTGATCGAACTGATCAAAGATGATCCCGAAGTCAGTGCCGACGCAGCAGAAGACCTGCTGTACACCGCAGACCAGGATGACGTGTCTTTTTATGCCGACACGTTCCTATCTGCCATTTCGAGAACGAACAAGAAGCGAGCCAACAATGGCGTAACCGAAGCGGATGTCGTGCTTGCAGCCCGCAATGGAGACTTGTGTCCTGTCTGTCGCAAAGAGCGACTAGTCAAGACTGTCAAAGGCGAACGTCGACCATTCTTCGAGATTGTCTCTTTCACCATTGGCGAAGGCAGCGCTGAGACCGACCGGGAAGCGGTGTGTGTCAAGTGCGCCAAGCTCGTCCCCACCAATGACACGTTGCTTGAAGTGTCTGATGTCGTAAACAAGCTCCGAGACATTCGAAATCGTAGGATTGCTGCAACAGCACTTCAGGACACCGCGCTCGATTCGCAACTCCACCCAGCGATCGCCTCTGTCATCGAAACGCTTGGGGAACGCATCGTCACCGGAGTCATCCCGGAGCTAACTTTGGACGCGGTGCGAGTCGCTGAAAAGGTCAGGCCCGAGTATTTTGAGCTCGCCGAGCGGATCAAGATTCATGTCTTGCAGTGGTATCGCATCATCGAGCAAGAGTTCCGCTCTCTCGAGGGGGTCAGAGGTCGCAGCAGATTCGACGCGATCGCCGGGCAAGTCGCCGACTTTTACGACCAGGCGTCCCAGCACACTGACGACCAGCAGGCGATATTCGATCAAGTTGCTGATTGGATCCACACCAACTCCGACTCTGTGAACCTCAGCGCGTCGGTCATCGTGACGTGCTTCTTCGTTCAAAACTGTGAGGTGTTCGATGCGATTGCCTAGCAAGGTCACCCCCTACTCGCAGTCCACGCTGAGCCAGTTTCCACCGATCCTGACGCATCTGTCCGATCAGGATCTCAGTCCCGCTGCCTTATACAAGAAGGTCAAATCAAAGTTTGCCGACGTGGACGAGTTCGTCGACACGTTGGACTGTTTATTCGCACTCGGCCAGATCGAGCTGCTCTACCCGGAGGAGGTGCTCCACTATGTTGGTCGAGTTTGACAGTGACGCGTTCTTTCACGACGAACAACGCCCCGGCCCGCTGCGCTTAAAAGAAGGACTCAACACGGTTCTCGGCACGGAAAACACTGAAAACTCAATCGGAAAGTCCACCACGCTGCTGGCCATCGACTTCTGCTTCGGCGGTTCTGATTACATCGACAAAGCCAAGGATGTCGTCAAGAACATTGGGCATCACGAGATTCGCTTCGCGTTCCTTCTCGGAGGCGAGACGCACTACTTCCGGCGAGCCACTGACACCCCCAACGCGGTTATCTTGTGCGACAAGGAATACCGAGCACTGCGCACCATGACGCTTGAGGACTTCAAGGGCTTTGTCGGCACCCAGTATGGACTTCAAGATACTGGCATCAGTCTCCGTCAAGCAGTCAGCAACTTCTTCCGGATCTGGCAACGGAAGAACTCCGATGTCGACCACCCGCTTCTTGCGTACCCGCGAGACACCCAGGCTGACGGCGTCAAGCGTCTCCTGAAGCTGTTTGATGAGTACACCAAGCTTCAAGGCTTCATGGCTGCTAAGGAAGAGGCTGTTCGAGAGCTTGATCTGTTCAATGCCGCCGGGCGCTACTACGACTTCCCCCGAGCAAGGAACGTCACCGAGGTCAAAAACAACACCCAGCGAATCGAAGACCTCGAGACCGAACGCGACCAAGCAGGACTCCGCGCAGGATTGACTGCAAAGGATTACACCTCAGCTCAACAGGCAGCCATCAACGAGGTGCAGGCAGAACGCGAGCCCTTGCTGCGGCGCTTCAACCAGATCGGTCGACAGATCAACTCCATGCGACAGGCAAAGGGGATCTCATCTGAGGTCAGCCTGACCAAGAAGTTCGATTCCTTGCGCGAGTTCTTCCCAGGGGCAAATATCGAACACATCGAGAGCATCGAGCATTTCCACCGCAGTATCCGTCAGGTTCTGGACTCCGAATTCAAAGCAGAAACCAAGCAGTTGGAAGAAGAACGTGGGCGAATTCAGCAGCGTCTTGACCAACTCAGCGCCCGCCTCGAGGATCTCTCCGTCGCGCCCACGGCAACGCAGGCCGATATCCGTGCCTACAGTGAACTCGATCGCCAGATCAGATCACTGCGCAACGCCAACAAGGCTTTCCATGACGAGCAGCGACTCAGGGAAGCCAAGAAGCAAGCTTCCGAAGCGCTCGACGAAGCATCCGAATCGATCCTGAAGGACATCGAATACAAGCTCAACGGAGCGATGCAGCGCCTAGATGGGGAAATCACCCGCGAGGAACGAACCCCACCAAGCATCCAGATCCCAGCGATCGACAAATACTCCTACGAGATCGAGAACGACTCGGGAACGGGCTCTACCCAACGCGGCCTGATCTCATTCGATCTAGCAATGCTGGAAACCACGCTTCTCCCTGCAGTCGCACACGATTCGATGCTCGTCCAACCAATCGAAGACCAAGCCTTCGACGGAATCGCGCAGGTGTATGCACGTCAGAGAAAACAGGTTTTCCTCGCGATCGACAAAATCAGCCGCTACTCGGAGGAAACCCAACAGATCTTGACTAAGTCAGCATTCATCCATCTTGAACCCGGACGAGAGCTGTTTGGCCGGTCGTGGAGCAAACAGAAAAAGAGGAAGGCTAACGACAGTGAGTAAACGAATAGAGTTCGACCTCCAAGTCAAAGCCTCCTACAAGCCTCTGTGGAAGCTGCTGGTGGACAAGGAAAAGCTCAAGCAAGACCTGCGCGAGGAAGCCAAACTGTCGTCCACCACGATGGCTCGCCTCAACAACGGAGACAACGTCACCACCGACGTGCTCCTGCGGATCTGCCAGGTCCTCAACTGCCAGGTCGGCGACATAGTCGAAGTCATACCTGCAAATGAAAAGAAAGAAGAAGACGCATGAGTCAACTGGGGTCATTCATCTGGGGTACAGCCGACGTTCTGCGAGGGCCGTATAAGGCCAGCCAGTACGGCAACGTCATCTTGCCCATGACGATCCTGCGCCGTCTCGACTGCGTCCTGGCAGACCACCAGGCCACGATCGAACCGCTGGTGGAGCGCTTCAGCAACAACCCCGAACTGCTGGCCGCGCAGGTACAGCGGGCTACTGGACTGCCGTTCTACAACACCAGTCCATGGACTCTGCGGTCACTGCTGGGTGATCCAAAGGGACTCGAGGCGAACCTGAAGCAGTACGTCAACGGCTTCTCGGACAACATGGACGTTTTCGAACGCTTCAAGCTCGCCGACGAGATTGCCACCATGGCCGAGAAGAACATCCTTTACATCGTGGTAGAGCGCTTTTCCAACATCGATCTGCACCCCAAGACAGTAACGAACGCCCAGATGGGAGATCTCTACGAGTACCTCATCCGCACGTTCAATGAGTCTTCTAACGAGGCGCCGGGTGAGCACTTCACCCCGCGCGACGCTATCCGACTCCTCGTGGATCTTGTCTTTGCTGGTGACGATGAAGCGCTGAGCACCCCGGGCGCCATTCGGTCGATTTATGATCCCACTGTCGGCACAGGGGGGATGCTTTCCATCGCAGAAGAGCACCTGATCGGCAGCAGTGACAGTCCAGGTCTGAACCCACAAGCCCAGCTTCGGCTTTACGGACAAGAATGGAATGATCACTCCTATGCGGTGTGCAAGTCCGACCTGTTGATTAAAGGCTATGACTCCAGCAACATCCAGCTCGGCGACACACTCGCCGACGATAAATTCGCTGGACAGACCTTCGACTATTGCATGTCGAACCCACCGTACGGCGATGACTGGAAAGCCAGCCAATCGGCCGTCATGAAGGACCTGAAAGAGCTTGGTAGCTCTTCTCGCTTCTACGCTGGTGGCGATAAACCCAAGCAAAATGTCCCCGCCGTCAACGACGGGCAGATGCTTTTCCTTCAACACGTGGTGAGCAAACTGCGCCCTAAAGTCAAGGGCGGTGGCCGGGGCGGCATCGTCATGAACGGCTCACCGCTGTTCAATGGTGCTGCGGAGTCAGGGCCGTCAAACATCCGTAGATGGCTACTCGAGCATGACCTGGTGGACGCCCTTGTGGCACTGCCAACCGACATGTTCTACAACACCGGCATCGCCACCTACATCTGGATCGTCGATAACAACAAGCCCGAAGAACGCCAAGGCAGAGTGCAGCTCATCGACGGAACCGAGTTCTATGCCAAGATGCGCAAGAAGCTTGGCGACAAGGGTCGTGAACTCACCGAAGCTAACCGGGCAACGATCGTGCGCCTGTATGCCGACTACGTGGAGACAGAGCACTGCAAGATCGTCCCCATCGACGAGTTCGCATACTGGCAGATCACCGTCGAACGCCCCCAACGCGACAGCGAAGGCGAGATCGTAACGAACGCTCGGGGCAAGAAGCAGCCCGACGCGAGCCTGCGCGACACCGAACGCGTCCCGTTCACCTACAACGGCAACAGCCGCGCCGACGAAGGACGCAACGAAACCATCAAGGCCTACTTTGAGGCCGAAGTGCAGCCCTACGTGCCCGACGCCTGGATCGACGAGAAGAAAACCAAGATCGGCTACGAGATCCCCTTCACCCGCCACTTCTACCGCTACCAGCCACCCCGCCCACTCGAAGAGATCGACACCGAACTCCACCAAGTCACCCAAGAAATCCTGGCGCTACTTAGCGAGGTGACGGACTGATGCTCAAATTCAGAGGTGGTCTCCTCCCAGCATGGTTTGGCGCGGTACCCCCCGGCAACGCCCAACAGATCCTGCCGATCGGATACCTATTCGATAAGTACCGGCAGATTCCAGGTGC
>NZ_KV805109.1:0-619 GCF_001811545.1 Corynebacterium sp. HMSC074A09
CAGGCCTTCGATACCTTCCCCAAGGCACCATCGCCTACACATCCACTCGATCCTGAGCAGGTCTGGGCCCGCGTAGTCGCCTATAACCAAGCGCACAATCCACACGCTGTATCCGAAATGCTAAACGGCCCCGCGGAAGCGGCAACTTCACACGAGGCCAGCACCGATGACATGGCAGCTTTGCAAGGCATACCTCCCACCGATACCCCCACACTAACGGCACCGACGACACAATCAACAAACCATTGGGGTATCCCAGACCAGCTCTGCGTAAGCAAAGACGGCGTTGTACGCGTGTGCAGCTTCGGTCTCTACATTGGTCTGAGGTTTAAAAACCGCAGACTCTACTCCACAGTCACAGCCGAAAACGTTGCGGAGTTCTACACGGCCCATGACGGTGAATTCCTCTTCAGCGTGCCACTGCCGATCACGTTGAGCCACAGACCACCAGGTGGCCAGATCAACATCAACCTCGTTGAAGGAATGAAACACCGCCAACCACCGCGGATGAACCCGAAACTATCCAAACCCCGGCCGAAACGCAGGCCGCAACCATAAACCGCTAGAAGTGTCCAAGACCTCCATGGATTCCGTGTCCAAAAAGACACCGGACTCCATG
>NZ_KV805110.1:0-350 GCF_001811545.1 Corynebacterium sp. HMSC074A09
GCTTCTGGTGATGCCACCGACGTGGAAATGCCGGAGCTTGGTGAGTCCGTCACCGAGGGCACCATCACCCAGTGGCTGAAGTCCGTCGGCGACACCGTCGAGGTCGACGAACCGTTGCTCGAGGTCTCCACCGACAAGGTCGACACCGAAATCCCGTCCCCGGTCGCCGGCACCCTCATTGAAATCCTCGCCGAGGAAGACGACACCGTCGACGTCGGCGCCGTCATCGCCCGCGTCGGCGACGGCTCCGCCGCAGCCTCCGAAAAGCCTGCCGCCAAGGCAGAGGAAAAGAAGGAAGAGCCCAAGGCCGAAGAGAAGAAGGAAGAGCCGAAGGCAGAGGACAAGCCGGC
>NZ_KV805111.1:0-47394 GCF_001811545.1 Corynebacterium sp. HMSC074A09
CGCAGGCGAGCATTCTCAGCACGAAGATCAGCCTCACTCATCCCATCGGAAGCTCCTCGGCGTTCACGCTCGAGTTTGACCCAGCGGCCTAAAAGCCCGGCGGAAACACCAATCTCCTTAGCCACATGGGCAATCGGGCGCTCTGACTCGATTACCAGGTTTGCGGCTTCACGCCGGTACTCCGGCGTGTACTTCTTGCGCTGTTGACTCACAATGAACATCCTCTCCTACGGACACAGGATCCGTACAAATAGGGTGTCCACTAAACGAGGGTAACCTCACGGAATCATGAACATCTACTTTCCGGGGTCAGGCCCGTACCCACACACAAACCATCAGACACTCTCAAATGAACTGGACCGAATTCCTAGACCACTCCAACCCCAAGTGGGGCTCTGTCAGCACAAAGCCAGGTAGTGATCGAAAGATTACCGTCTACAAGTCCCCAACCAGAGGACAGCTCCCATCAACTACCCACACGACGAAAACCGGAGGACACGTCACCCTTTCAAGTCTGTGACCTCCGGTCGTCGCAGTCCGGGAACCGTTCGATACGAAGTCAAGTGGCGGTCGAGTCGCAACTTCTTGCGATGCCTGCCTGCAAAGCGGAATAAGTCTCAAATGCCCACGATTAATTCCCGGTTAATTCTTTGTAAACACTGATCCTCATTCATTGACCGGCAGTCTTGGCATAAATAGTCTGACCGATACAACCTAGCTCAGGAAAGGAGGCGACATGAACATCCGTACACTGCAGGCCATGGTCGACGAAACCGACCTTGCAATGAAGAGTGAGGAACGGAAGGAGAGCACCTTCAGCCAGAATCACTGCGGCGACAACGACGTCAGCACCATCACTTGGTCTTACTGTGGAAACTAGCGCCTAGTAAAGCAATGTATCCGATTATACTGGCGGGAGGGGGCCTCTCCCGCCAGTCTACTTTAGTGGGTAGCTCATGATTATGGAAATCGCCAGACGCTTTCGCCGTTGGGGAGTTACGAGCCAGATTATTTGGTGTCTTGCGTTTTCAAGCGCCTTCGCAGGATTCTCTATAGTACAGCCCGCCCTACTAGCGAAGCTAATTGACGGCTCTAACAACGTTGGGGAGAGTCTCGAAGAGCAAGCACTAGCCCTATTACTGGTAGTAGTTCTTGCAACCACTTTCAATGCGCTATTGATTCGACAAGAAGGGCGCTTGATTGCCAAAATAAGAGGATCTCTTCAAAAAGACCTAATCTCAACGGTCGACGCAAACCAGTTTGAGCTGAACCACGGGAGAGGACTACAAGTTGTCGTTGGCGATACTGATACAGTTGCACACTACATCGTAGGACTGCTAAGCAAGATACTTCCTGGGGCGGGAATGTTCATTTTCGCCTTCATAGCCCTTTTGCGTATTGATACAATATTGACGCTCTTAGTGCTAGCGATGGGAGTTTCCCTTTCAGCATTGAGTGTGCCATTTCTAAAACGCATGGCTCGGGCGGAACAGGCAAACCTCCGCTCTCGAGATGAACTAAGCGACACCCTATTGACATACTTCTCGGTCGCCAAGGTAGCAACACTGAATGGGCGTCTTGAACACCTAAAAAAAATCGTAACAAACAGTTTTGATAATTTACAGCAAGCAACCTACCGGTCAGCCACTATACAAGCTCAGTTTGCACCATTTAATGGTTCTATAGTACCCATCCTGGCCGTCACAACTTTGGGCGTAGCGTCATGGCGAGTGCGGGTAGGAGCCATGGATCCTTCGGAACTCATCGAGTTTCTAATGTACATGTTCATATTAATGGCACCACTGCTTCGGGCTTTATCTTTGGCCAGCCAACGGGCAAAGGCACACACTGCGTGGCGTGAAATTTCCACTCTAAATGATATTGAGAATCCTCGAAAGGCCCTGCCGGAACGAGTCTTAAAAGTCCTGGATAGAAACCAGCAAAAGCTGCTGGATTCAACTGGCATCACCATAATTTTGGGTCCTAGCGGCATCGGTAAGACTACGCTCCTGCACGACGTTGCAGCCACGGTCGGGCCCACCGACACTGCCTTTGTAAGTCAAGAACCGAAGCTACTTCCACATACTCTTGAAGATACCTTACAGCTATATGGAAGTGGACCAGACTCCGAGCGATTCATGAACAACTTGAGTTGTCTGCGAATGCCCGATTGCACGTTGACGACCACTATCGCCCGCATGTCCGGAGGCGAGAGACAAAGAGTGGCTATTGCTGCTGCGCTCTCATCTAACAAAGAAACGCTAATCCTGGATGAACCAACTTCTTCTCTTGGCACGGACGATCAACGAGATCTCGCAAAGCTACTACGCAACCACGTCAACAATGGTGCGAGGGTAATACTGTCCACGCACAACTCCGACTTCGTTGAATTTATGCTGCCGGCTAACGTATTGGAGCTTGAGGAAAATGTTTAACTTCGAAGGAGCTCTCCTTCGCTCGCGAAGATTTTACGCACTCCCAACTCTGGAGGACACCACAGAGGATTTCTTGACGGGAGAGCTCGATGGTTATGTACTCCGACGGGGCGAATATTGGACCAGCTATCGGCTAATCGGTTCCGATATTTCCCCTCAAGGCTGGAAGATACATATCTCATCAAGTCCGACCGACCTTGATGAAGTCGTAACTCAAACATTAGCGGTTATTGATGAGTATCGGTTGCACTTCAAGATAGTCAATACACGGGACTCATACTTTCTTGCAAACAGTAAAAATGCTAATCGCACATCGGCAGGGAAGCTGATAACTATTTACCCCGACAAAGCATCCTTTGAAAAAGTAGTAATCGCCCTTGCCTCTAGGCTTAAACCATTTGACGGGCCTGAAATTCTAACCGACCTGCCCGGTCCCGTTCCCTGCATCCACTTCAGGTATGGAGCTTTCGTCCCAATGGTCAATGCCGACGGAGAGTACTGCTTATTGAATGACGATGGAGACCTCGTTCCTGACCGCCGCGAGGTCTTGGACCCAGTGCAAAGTCCCGAGACAGACTTAAAGATCGTGCATGAGGCTGTTGCCCGTCTGCAAAGCGGGAGGACTCTCGATGTTTCAAATGTCACTCTCGTAAAGCAGTCGAACGCCGGCGGAATATACCGCTGCACTTTTGATGGAAAGAAAGCGTTCTTGAAGCTTGGCCGGAAATTTGCAGGTTTTGATCAAGACTTGAACGACGGAGCCTTTCGAGTCAAGAACGAGCACACACAACTAAGCAGACTTATAAGCTCTGGTGCGACTCCAAGAGTTCTTGCTTTAACCGAGTTAGCCACTGATGTCGCGCTAATAACAGAAGATTTAGAATGCCTAGATCTTCATCAGTTTAAGAAAGCGAAATTTCCACTATATGCGAGAAATGGCGACGATTGGGTTCCTTATCTTCGCGAAGTGCTGAAAGTTGCAACTCGGCTGGAAAAGCGCATAAAGCTGTTACATTACAGTGAGGTATACCATCGCGACCTCCACGGTCGTAATGTTCTAACTGATGGCGAAGAAGTGTATTTCGTAGACTTTGAGGAGGCTACAAATTCTTCGGACGACGTTCCCGGAAGCTCTAAAGCACAAGGCTACGCCAATTTCAACGTAAACGATGCGGAAGAATCCGACTGGTTCGCCTTTAGACAAATTATTCAGGAACTGACCTTCGGGAATACACGAGTAAATCAATTCAACGAGGCCGGCTGGGATCGCAGATGGGATGACCCCTATGAAAGTATGCTGAATGATCACAGAGTATCCACGCTGTTGAAACAGCTAAGGAAGCTCGCCGCTGTTGATGGTCGTCTGAGAAACCCCCTACTAGACCCTTCCTTCTCGGACTCAAAAAAACCTACGATTACAGCAAGAACAATGAGGCAGAAGATCAGTCATGATGCCGAGCTTTGCATCCGCGAAACTGGCAGCATCTCAGTCTCACCTGATCGCCTTGAAAATGGCGCAGGGTATTGCCTGGAATTTGCGTATCTCAAGACAGCTCTACAAGCCGACTGGGATTTAGCTCGAGTCGTACCTAGTTTTTTGCAGCACAGTCAATCATCCTACGGTGTTGGGCTTCCTGAGATCATAGACCGACTGGAAGAGCAGTACCAGTCCATCGAGGCCCCAGCTGCAAGCATCTCACGATCCGAAGTACTGCAGCTCCTGTTGATTGCACGATTCTCGAGCCAAGTTTGTGCATACCAAGGAGTAGTACGTAAGTGGATTCTTCGTATTGCAAAGCAAGCACGGAGTTTACACTTCGAAAAGCCCTTGCATGAGAACTCTAACCGGCCGAACGACCAGCGTACAGGCCTGCTGTATGGGCCTCTGGGATTGGCATGGATTTTGTCTCTCTGGTTGGAAGAAATGCATGAATCCGATGTTGCACTAGCAAAAGAAGCCATTACCTACTTAGTTGAACAGGAATTGACGAACTACGACTCCAATAGTGAAGGAGCTCTATTCGCCGTCCAGGGTAACCGCCTACTTCCGTACCTCAGCACAGGGAGCGCCGGATTCGGTCTACTCTTGCCAATGATAAAGAAGACTCTAGGCGGCGATTGGCTGCGCCCAGAGGCAGAACGTCTGCTGAACGCTGTGGACACTGAATTCAGCATTTGTAGTGGCCTCGCGAACGGGATGATGGGGCTCATAGTGGGAACCGCTGGAATTAGCAGCTACCTGGATCGTCCATATTCAGTACCTGCCCTCTACAGGCGGGTGCGCAGATTACTACCGATGGATAGCGCGGGAGACCTTTTCTTAGACGATTCTTCCCTTCGCTATGTTTTTGATGTATCAGAAGGTGCAGGAGGGTTCATACTTTTGCCTGGACTTCTCAGGATTGTTTCAATGGAGGCGCTCGATGATTTTGAATTATGATCAAAAGACAGGAAGCTTTCATGCAGCCACTCATACTTCGGGCTCGCCTGATATTGCAGTCCTAGATTCATTTTGTGCAGTCACGAACATAATTGAGCTCGTTGAGTTCAGAGTCCTTCTGTGCATCTATGATCCAACTGGCCACGAAAGATGGTACTTGCGTGTGTTGTTTGCAGATGCTCCAACTCGAGCCGAGACTCTCCCTGTAGCGGAGCCAGTACTCCTAGTGGATCGTAACAAGCCTGAAATCTTTATAAAAGTTTGGAGGTCGGGACATATTGAGTCTTTGCGGTGCAGGTTTGTGCATGGCGAACTTGAGTGGGAATTTTGCTCTCCGGATGCAAACGCAGAGTATCGCGTAATTTCTGAAACCTGGCCATTTAGAAAACTCCCACCGGAAGTATTGGAATCTGGAGCTTCAATTCATTACATTTCAGAAAATTTCTCCGCGACTGATGCTCAATCGCTATTGCAACAATCTATCAGGGCTACAGATGAGGTGTCCTCCGACTTTCTTCAACGGCTATCGTGCGACATCCAACAGTATTGGAGGTCATCACTTTCTTGGCCAGTCTTTGATTTAGCACACTCATCTAGCATCTGTGATGTTGAGATTTCCACAGCAGATTCTGTCAACAATGATTGTGACACGTACTTAGTGCACTCGTATGGGGTTTATGGCCAACGAGTTGCAGACGCCACAACTACGTTTGAAGGCTCGAATCTACTTAGGGTTCGGGAGCTGCTTTTGCCTCAGCCACGAGACTGTCTCGCAGACTATGCCGATGATTTGAGCTGCATTTCAAAACATTTTGCGACCAAAGGTCGGGTGGTTGCTAGCACCGTCTCTGCTGGTTCGGTGCCCCTTACTCTGTCGATCGCTAAGGAGCGAACCGCCTATTCGGGCCTGATATTTGATCGATGCATCTCAGCAAAGGGTTCCTCATATTTGTCAGACCTTGATAATCAACATATTTTACAAAGGTTGCCATTCTCTTCCCGACGTTTGCTCAGAAAAGGCTTCGAAGTCGCTCAAAAAGACCTACCAATCTTGTCATTTTCATCTATGTACGATTCACGTATTAGTAACAGGGACCAGCTCCGCTTCGGCTTGAATCTGCGCGAAGACCTTATCCAACTACATGTTTCCGGGGGACATGCCAATACGCCATGGGATGTTGATCGGTTAAAGAGAATCATTGGCATGGCATTCTTGATAAATTTTCTTCCTACAGTGAAGGACCGGTAGATGTTTGAGGTTATTGACGCTGGATTTCAATTCACGGTGCAGAACAGGAAGGATTGGCTATTCCGGAATGTGAACTTCTCGATTGCGAATGGCGAAGTGGTAGCCCTCATGGGGCCGTCTGGGTCAGGCAAGACCACTCTGCTTAATGGACTCGCTGGTATTGGGCGGTTATCCGAAGGTAAGAGCGTGCTTGATGGAATCCAGATATCGGGCCTGCCAAAACGAAAGGTGCGTAAACATCTAAGGGATTCTGTATCAATAGTTTTCCAAGACCACCTATTGATTCCGGGATTAAACCTGCTTGAGAACGCGGAGTTGTCTTGGGCCTTGTCGGGTAAGCCGAAGGGGATCTCCCCCAAAACAGTTTTAGACAGCTTGGCTATTGGAACAGAAAGGAACTCTCTGCCTGAAGAAGTCTCAGGTGGACAAGCACAGCGGGCAGCAATCGCGCGGGCCTTGGCTAGTGGCCCAAAGTTGTTATTCGCCGATGAGCCGACAGGGAGCTTGGACGAAAAGAACGCACATCGGGCTTTTGGTGAAATCAAAAACTGGTGCGGTTCACAGGGGGGACACGGTCTAATCGTTACCCATGATCCGGTCATTGCAAAGCTATGTGATCGTATTGTTCGTTTGGACGGCGGGACAATCAATGGATAATCCCAATCGCGATCAAGCAATCTCGCTTAAAGTTACAAAATCGTATTTTCGAGCGTCGTTAGGTCCCAACGTTGCAGCTGCGGTAGCTATCGGTTTTTCAATCGGCGTACTTGCAGCTGTTCTTAATACCCGAGCCGCGACTGAAGGTACAGCAGTGGGTGAGGCTGTCACGGTGAATGTAGCGACAAATGTTGCTATCTCTTGGACGATTGCCTCGATTTTCTGCATTCCGCAGATAGTGAATAGAGCGTTTACCAAACTTGACTATTTCATCGGTTGTCTACAAATTGTGGGATGGCCGGCTCGACGGTACCTTGTCATGCTCATCGCACAGCTCCTATTCATCGAAGTCTTGGCTATCTTACTTTCTTATCCTGTAGCTGTACTCTTTCAGCGGTTAGTGATGCTGATTTCCCGTCGGGACTCTGACGATTTGTTGTACCCTGGTCAGTTTTTTGAGCCGATATCGCTGAATTCAATTTTGATGGCTACGCTCATAATCACTGTTAGCGTTTTCATTGTCGGCATTATCACGTTCATTGGTTACGCTTTGAAGCAGAAGACTCAGGCATCGGGAGCGAAGCCTGTACGTGTTTCAATTGACGGGCTCAATAGGCTGCGGTGGGGAGACTTGGCCGCTGTACTGCCCGTCGTCTTTCTTGTAATAGCGGTCCAGGCTGGTGCTCAAGCAGGACTTTTTGTCATTCTAGCTATGGTATCTGCCTTGTTTTGGCTATGTAGTCGCTTTATTCTGCACATCGTCAGAGCGATAGAGAAAGGTACTACCCGATTGGCTGGTGTCACTCCCGGGATAGCTGTACTGGGCGCATTCTCTGCAGAGCTTCATAATATGACGAAGTCTATCGTCTTGCCGTTGTCCTACGTGCTGGGCATTCCAGCTATTGTCCTTTCAGTTTCACACACAGAGGCTGACGCATTAAATCAAGTGGGTGGGGG
The DNA here is from genome assembly GCF_001811545.1 of Corynebacterium sp. HMSC074A09. Lineage (NCBI taxonomy): Bacteria > Bacillati > Actinomycetota > Actinomycetes > Mycobacteriales > Corynebacteriaceae > Corynebacterium > Corynebacterium sp. HMSC074A09. The sequence continues at coordinate 7,739 of NZ_KV805111.1, forward strand.
AATCCAGAATTGGGATTTTCTTGTAATGCTTGGTTTGCCCCTGTTCTTTGTAGGAATATTGTCGGTCACATCATTTCTAATGGCTGTAGATCAGGTCACGATTACAACTGACCGACTTAATAAAATTGGGTTTCCTGTCTCGGTGATCTATCTTGTCAGATTCGCAGGTTTACCATTTCTGTTTATGTGTGTCAGCCTTGGGATTGCAGCTATATTCGCACTGGTCAGCTCGATCATTCATGTGATAGTTCTTGGTTCGTCGATAAAATTTGCAATCGCCGGGCTGTCAATGATGGTCTCGCTATTATTAGCCGGGGCACTCTATTTATCTTTCATCCTGTTCGGGCTCTTCTACTCCCTTTGGAAATACCTTCACCACAAGTACATCGCTGACCACCGTTCGAGGAACTAAGTGAAGCATGTTTCTCTTCGGCTGGTCGTCTGCAAGTGGCTAGAGAATGCAACCACTTCTTCATTCAGCCGCTGCATCAGACACTCACTTCTTCCGATGACTTTGCGTGTTACCGGACCAACTTTGCTGGCTTCGCGATATAAGTAGTCGCTTGTCCACAGTCCACGATTGGAGTCCATTCCAGATGGAATGTGCTCGTAGCCAGTGACATAGGCCCCACGCTTATGCGAAACCCGGTGGGTTGACACGGTTGCCCGGTCAAAGAGGGTCAACAGTTGGCCGGTGATACGCACATCGACAGTGCGGCCAACAAGCTGGCGCGGAACGGAGTAGCCCACTGTTGCAACCGTGATGTGGAAATCCGGGGCCACTTTTGCCCGTTTCCATTCGGTGTGTTGCCACGGGGTTGTCGGCAGATCCGTAAGCAGATGCTGTTCGTGTTCTTCAAAGAGATCCCGGCGGCTTGACTGCTGGCTGCGAAACGGCACGGACGTGTTTGATTGCGTCGACGAAGCCCACAATCTTTTCAGTGAGCTCGTCAAGGTTAACACACACTGGTGGCCATTAAGCGGCTCTTCCGGTTTCAGAGTGCGTAGTGAGGTGAGGTTGGCCACGACGAGTTCAGCGGGTCACGGGTCTGACCCCCGACGTGTCTACTTTCCGGGGGCCAGGACCCATCTCCACACCAAAACGGCGCCGGGATGGGTCTTTGCGTGCATGCTGAGCGGGTAGGGCGGGGACTATGGGCCGCTGGCGCCATATGGGGGTGATGAGCTATTCGTAGAGACCCGTGGGCACGTCGCCCTCGTCCTCGGTGGAGTAGACATCCAAGGGCGCAGACTCGGCGTCAAGCTCAGTTTCGTTCTGAGCGAGGTAGGACTCAAAACCGATGTCGGGGATATTTGCTGTGAGGAAGGCCAGCACGGCATCGACGGCCATGCGGTGTAGGCCTTCGGTGTTGTTGTGGGTATGCATGTCGATGTCGAGCAGGTTGCTCATCATCGCGTGATTCGTCACCCGGTACATCGTGAGCGCAGAAATCAACGTGAAGATGTCGTTGGCGGAAATGCCTGGGCGGAACGCGCCGGAATCTTGGCCCAGCATAAGCAGCCGGTCTAGGTGGAGGGAGATCTCGGAAACGTCGACAAGCGCCTGCGAGGACTCCAGCACACTGTGGGAGGATTCCATCGTCAGCATCCGAATGGCCTCAGGGTTATCCACATGCTGGCGGAACAACCAATCCACCAAGGTGCGCACGCCCTCGACCGGAACGGCGGAGTTGATCTCCAGGCTGCCCTCCGGCGGGTTGAGGCGCCGCGCCGCCGCCGCCAAGGCTTGCTGGTAGAGGCCCTTCTTGTCCCCGAAGTAGTAGTGGATCATGCGCTTGGACATCCCAGACAGCTTCGACACGGATTCGAGCTTGGTCTCGGCATAGCCGTGCTCAGCAAACTCTGCAATCGCAACATCGATCACGCGCTCAACAGAGCCGGAGTCGACCGATGCAGTCTCAGTGCTCATGGAAAGTCCCGTCTAGTCGATGAATATGCGTACAGTTGTCCACTATGCCGAAAAAAGACGGTCATGGAGCTCAAGTACAAAGAACTCGCATCTTTCGGGGGTAAAATTACACCCCATGGGGGCGAAAAACGGGACTAGGCTGGGAAGGTGAGTACCGAGCCGAAAGGATTCACACATGACTGCTTCCCAACCCGTCAAGATTACCGTGACCGGCGCCGCCGGAAATATCGCTTACTCCCTGCTGTGGCGCATCGCTGCGGGCGATGTCTATGGCAAGGACACCCCGGTGGAGCTGGCTTTGCTGGAAATCCCGGACGCCATTGACGCAGCTGAAGGCGTGGCGATGGAGCTTCATGATTCCGCATTCCCGCTGGTACGCGGCATCACCGTGACCGATGATCCAAACGTGGCTTTCAAGGACACCAAGGCCGCTTTCCTCGTGGGCTCCCGCCCGCGCACCAAGGGCATGGAGCGCGCAGACCTGCTGGAGGCCAACGGTGCCATCTTTACCGTGCAGGGCAAGGCGCTGAACGACGTCGCCGCGCGCGACGTCCGCGTCCTCGTCGTGGGCAACCCGGCCAACACTAACGCTTATATCGCTGCCAACAGTGCACCGGACCTGGACCCGAGCCAGTTCACCGCGCTCATGCGCCTGGACCACAACCGCACCCAGAGCCAGGTCTCCCTCAAGACGGGCATGCCCACCGCGGAGCTGAACAAGGTTGCCGTCTGGGGCAACCACTCTGCATCCCAGTTCCCAGACCTGACCTTCTCCAACGCCGAGGTAGATGAGACCTGGTACAAGGAGGAGATGATTCCGAAGGTGGCTAAGCGCGGTGCCGAGATCATCGCCGTGCGCGGTAAGTCCTCAGCCGCTTCCGCAGCGTCTGCGGCGGTGGATCACATGCATGATTGGATCCACGGCACTGAGGATTGGCGCACCGCAGCCGTCGTCTCGGATGGCTCCTATGGCGTGGACGAGGGCCTCGTCGCAGGTTTCCCCACCGTCGCCCGCGACGGCAAGTGGGAAATCGTTCAGGGGCTCGAGCTCAACGATTTCCAGAAGGAACGCATCGAGGCCTCGGTTCAGGAGCTGCGTGAGGAGCGCGAGGCTGTAGCCCACCTGCTCGAGGGCTAGGCCTCAAGCGCCAAGTTATCGATGAGCCGCACCGGCCCCACCTGCGCCGCAACCAGCGCCAGGGCGGGCCGGTGTTGCGCATCAATGGGCTCCAGCGTGGCCGGGTCCACCACGGTGAGGTAGTCCACCGTGACGCCGGGGGAGGAGGCGAGCTGGGTTTCAGCCTCCTCGAGGGAAGCACCGTCTTGCAGAGCGAAGAGCGCCTGGGACAGCGCCACGGCTTGCTCTCGCTCGGCAGGGCTCAGGCGAGCGTTGCGGCTGGACTCGGCCACGCCGTCCGCTGCGCGAACGATGGGCGCGCTGATGATCTCCAGCGGCAGGTCAAGGTCCGCTACCAAGCGCCGAATAATGGCCACCTGCTGGGCATCCTTCTGTCCAAAGTAGGCGCGGTCCGGTGAAACGAGGTTGAACAGCTTGCTCACCACGGTGGCCACGCCGTCAAAGTGGCCGGGGCGCGAGGCACCTTCCAAAACCGAGCCCATTTCACCCGTGCGCACCCACACCCGCGGGGTGCCACCCGGGTACATCTCCTCCACGCCGGGGGCGAAGACGGCATCAACACCCAGCGAGTCCAGCAGCGCGGCATCCGCATCCAGATCGCGCGGGTAAGCGCGGTAGTCTTCGCAGTCGCCGAGGTCGGTGAACTGGAGGGGATTGACGAAGACCGAGCACACCACGGTGTCGTTCTCTTCGCGGGCGCGGCGGAGGAGGGACGCGTGGCCGTCGTGAAGCGCGCCCATCGTGGGCACCAAGCCCACGGTGCCGGAGACTGCGGCGCGGAAGGCACGGAGTTCAGCTTTAGTTTTCAGGATCTGCATGGCTAAACCCTAGTCCTCGAAGGATTCCTCGGTGTTGGGGAAGGAGCGCTCGCCCACATCCGCCACGTATTCCTTCGCGCCCTCCAGTAGCGCACCGCGCAGGTCCGCGTAGCGGCGCACGAAGCGCGGCGCCTTGGGCCCGCCCAGGCCGAAGGCATCGGTCCACACCAGAATCTGGCCATCGGTCTGCGCACCCGCGCCGATGCCGATGGTGGGAATGGGCAGCTCCTTGGTGACCTCCCCAGCCAACGCGGCGGGGACCATCTCCAGCACCACGGCGAAGGCGCCGGCCTCGGCGAGGGCGCGGGCGTCGTCGTGAAGCTTCTCCGCACCGGCACCGCGGCCTTGGACCACGAAGCCGCCCAAGGCGTGGACCTGCTGGGGCGTGAAGCCGATGTGGGCGCAGACCGGGATGCCGGCGGCGACAAGCGCGGCGACAATCGGTGCGCGCTCCGCACCACCCTCCAGCTTCACGGCCTGCGCGCCGGTTTCCTTCATGATGCGCACAGCAGACTCCAGGGCCTGGGTGGGGCCGGCCTCATAGGAACCAAAGGGCAGATCCACCACCACGAAGGCGCGGGAGGTGGCTGAGACCACGGCGCGGGCCAGCGGAATGATCTCATCGAGGGTGAGAGACAGCGTGGTTTCGCGGCCCAGAACCACATTGGCCAGGGAATCGCCGACGAGCAGGAGATCCACCCCGGCTTCGTCGAAGATTTCGGCGGTCATGCAGTCATAGCTCGTCAAGCACGCGAAGGCCTGAGAGTTTTCTTTGGCACGGGCGAAATGGCGGGTGCGGAGACGGGCGCGGTGGCCAGGATTGTGAGACATGCCCTTACTCTAGACAGAGCGCTGGTGCCAGTTGACGCACAGGGTAGAGTTGGCCAGGTGACTGATCAGAATAAAGAGCAACTCGTTGGCACCAACCGCGCGGACCAGCTTCCCAAGTCCTGGGAGCCGCAGGCAGTAGAGAAGGACCTCTACGAAGGCTGGGTGAACGCCGGTTACTTCACCCCGGACGCGTCCTCGGAGGCGGAGCCTTATTCCATCGTGCTGCCGCCGCCGAACGTCACCGGCCAGCTGCACATGGGCCACGCCCTGGACCACACTCTGATCGACTCCATCATTCGCCGCAAGCGCATGCAGGGCTATGCCACCTTGTGGCTGCCGGGTGCTGACCACGCCGGTATCGCCACACAGACCAAGGTGGAGGCCCGCCTGCGCGAGCAGGAAGGCAAGAAGCGCTGGGACTATGAGCGCGAAGAATTCATCAACAAGGTCTGGGAGTGGAAGGAAGAGTTCGGCGGCACCATCCAGAACCAGATGCGCGCCATCGGTGACTCGGTGGACTGGTCCCGCGAGCGCTTCACCCTGGACGATGGCCTCTCCCGCGCCGTGCAGACCATCTTCAAGACCCTCTACGACGAGGGTCTGATCTACCAGGCCAACCGCCTGGTCAACTGGTCCCCAGTGCTGGAGACCGCCGTCTCCGACATCGAGGTCGTGTACAAGGACGTCGAGGGCGAGCTCGTGTCCATTCGCTATGGCTCGCTGAACGACGATGAACCGCACCTCATCGTGGCCACCACCCGTGTGGAAACCATGCTGGGCGACGTCGCCATCGCCGTCCACCCCGACGACGAGCGCTACGCCCACCTGGTGGGTAAGGAGCTGCCGCACCCCTTCCGCGATGACCTGAGCCTGAAGATCATCGCCGATGATTACGTGGATATGGAATTCGGTACTGGTGCAGTGAAGATCACCCCGGCGCATGACCCGAATGACTACGCCATGGGCCTGCGCCACGACCTGGACATGCCCACAATCATGGACACCACCGGACACATCGCGAATACCGGCACGAAGTTTGACGGCCTGACCCGCGAGGAAGCCCGCGTGGAGATCCGTGAGGCGCTGCGCGAGCAGGGCCGCATTGTCAAGGAGATCCGCCCCTACGTCCACTCCGTGGGTCACTCGGAGCGCTCCGGCGAGCCCATCGAGCCGCGCCTGAGCCTGCAGTGGTTCGTGGCCGTGGAGAAGATGGCAAAGATGTCCGGCGATGCCGTCCGCGAGGGCGATACCACCATCCACCCGAAGTCCCTGGAGCCGCGCTACTTCGAGTGGGTCGATGACATGCACGATTGGTGTATCTCCCGCCAGCTGTGGTGGGGCCACCGCATTCCAATCTGGTACGGCCCGCAGGGCGAGGACGGCCAGCGAGATATTGTCTGCCTCGGCCCCGACGAGGAAGCACCGGAAGGCTACGTCCAGGACCCGGACGTTCTGGACACCTGGTTCTCCTCCGCGCTGTGGCCTTTCTCCACGATGGGCTGGCCGGAAAAGACCGCCGATCTGGAGAAGTTCTTCCCCACGAACGTGCTGGTCACCGCCTATGACATCCTCTTCTTCTGGGTCGCCCGCATGATGATGTTCGGAACCTTCGCCGGCGCCCACACCCCGGAGCTGCTCGGTGAGGGCAAGAACGGCCGCCCGCAGGTTCCGTTCACGGATATCTACCTCCACGGCCTGGTGCGCGATGAGCAGGGCCGCAAGATGTCGAAGTCCCTGGGCAATGGCATTGACCCGATGGATTGGGTCCGCGACTATGGCGCGGATGCGCTGCGCTTCACCCTGGCTCGCGGTGCGAACCCGGGCGTGGACCTGCCGCTGGCTGTCGACGCCGCTGCTGCCGGCCGCAACTTTGCCACCAAGCTCTTCAACGCCACCAAGTTCGCGCTCATGAACGGCGCGGGTGTGGCTAAGCTGCCGGCACGCGACGCGCTGACCGACGCCGACCGCTGGATCCTCGACCGTTCCGAAGAGGTCCGCGCCAAGGTGGACGCCTACCTGGATGACTACCAGTTCGCCAAGGCCAATGAGCTGCTCTACCACTTCGTGTGGGATGAGCTGTGTGACTGGTACCTGGAGATTGCCAAGACCCAGATCCCGCGTGACTTCGATGGGGCGAGCGCCGAGGAGCAGGCCACCGGACGCACGACCCAGATCGTTCTGGGCCGCGTTCTTGACCTGGTTCTGCGCCTGCTGCACCCGACCATGCCTTTCGTCACCGAGGTCCTGTGGAAGGCTCTGACTGGCGGGGAGACCATTGTCACCGCGCAGTGGCCTACCCAGGAGCACACCAACGGTGGCGCGGAGAAGGATGAGGTGGCCGCGCGCCGCATTCAGGACGCCGACAAGCTCATCACCGAGCTGCGTCGCTTCCGCTCCGATCAGGGTGTCAAGCCTTCCCAGAAGGTCCCGGGCCGCCTCGACTTCGCCGCGGCCGACCTGCAGGAGCAGGAGGGGCTCATCCGCAACTTGGCCAACACCACGGAGCCGGGCGAAGACTTCACCGCCTCTGCTTCCATCGAGGTGCGCCTGTCCCAGGCCACCGTCGAGGTCACCCTGGATACCTCCGGCGCCGTCGACGTCGAAGCCGAGCGCAAGCGCCTGGAGAAGGATCTGGCCAAGGCCCAGAAGGAACTGGACCAGACCGGCAAGAAGCTGGGCAACGAGGCCTTCCTGTCCAAGGCGCCGGAGGCAGTCGTGGAGAAGATCCGCGTTCGCCAGCAGGTGGCCCAGGAAGAAGTCGAGCGCATCACCGCACGTCTGAAGGGACTCAAGTAGTGGCGGGGGAGAAAGACCGCGAGGAATTTGAGGTCGTCGATGCCCTCGCGGAGGGCACCGATGGCGGGCCGGTCGAAATCACCGACTCCGGCCTAACACTCAACCTCGGCGGCGAGGATGACTACGAGGAGGCAGCGCCCGAGCAGGCCACGCCGGAGGAGCTCGCGGAGCTGGCTCAGGTAACCGCGGAGCTCAACGCGCGCGCCCCAGAGACCATCATTGAGCCCAGCCTCGAGCGCATCGAGATGCTCATGGATCTGTTGGGCAATCCGGAGCGTTCCTTCCACGTCATCCAGGTCGCTGGAACCAACGGCAAGTCCTCGACCGCCCGCATGATCGATTCGCTGCTGCGCTCCTTCCACCGCCGCGTAGGCCTCGTCACCAGCCCCCACCTACAGCTGGTGACCGAGCGCATCGGCATCGACGGCCACCCCATCCACCCGCGCGACTTCGTGCGCATCTGGCGCGAAATCAAGCCTTATGTGGAGATGGTGGATTCCCGCTCCGACATTCCCATGTCCACCTTCGAAGTGCTTGTTGCCATTTCCTACGCAGCCTTTGCCGATGCCCCCATCGACGTCGCCGTCGTCGAGGTGGGCCTCGGCGGCACGTGGGATGCCACCAACGTGGTTAACGCGGAAGTGGCCGTGGTCATGCCGGTAGGCCTCGACCACACGGACTACCTCGGTGACACCATCACCGAGATCGCCGGTGAGAAGGCCGGCATTATCAAGGCCCGTGAGCACGATGCCGACGACGTGCTCACGCCGGGGGAGAACATCGCCATCATTGCCGAGCAAGACCCAGAAGCCATGCGCGTGCTGCTGCAGCGCACCGTCGACGTCGGCGCCGGCGTAGCGCGCGCGGGCTCCGAGTTCGCCGCGCTGGAATCCCGCATTGCAGTGGGCGGCCAGCAGCTCACCATCCAGGGCCTGGGTGGGATGTACGAAGACATCTTCCTGCCGCTGCACGGCGAGCACCAAGCCAAGAACGCGGCCGTGGCTTTGGCTGCGGTGGAGGCCTTCTTCGGGGCGTCGGCAGGCCATCCGCTCGACATTGCTTCGGTGCGTACCGGCTTTGCCAAGGCCATTTCCCCCGGCCGCTTGGAGCGCGTGCGCACCAGCCCTACTACCTTCCTTGACGCCTGCCACAACCCGCACGGCGCCAAGGCGTTGGCCGCAGCGCTCGACCGCGACTTCGATTTTGCGCGCCTCATCGGCGTGGTGTCCATTTTCACGGACAAAGATGCCGCCGGCATCCTCACTGCCCTCGAGTCGGTCCTCACGGAAGTCGTGATCACGCAGAACACCTCGCCGCGCGCCCGCGATGCCTATGAGCTAGCGGAGCTGGCGCGCGACATCTTCGGTGAGGAACGGGTGTACGTCGAGCCCGACCTGCCTAGTGCCTATACTCAGGCCGTTGAATTGGCGGAGGACGCCGACGTGCAGTCCGGATCCGGCATCGTGATTACTGGCTCAGTGGTCACCGCCGGCGACGCCCGCGCACTCTTTGGAAAGGAGCCCGCATGAGCCCCCGCAAACCCGTTCCCGAGGATGAGATCGGTCCGCTTGGACTTGGCCAAGCACCGGCCAAGGATCCCCTCAAGCAATTCGGCGGCATGGTGGTGGCCAGCTCCCTAACCCTGGAGCTGCTCACCCTGGTTCTGGCGCTGCCAATGCTGTACAAGCTGTATGACGGCACTCTGTGGACCCCGTTCAACTACGGCGTGGTTATCGGCTTCATGGTGCTACTCCTGGCGTCTTTCCCCTTCATGAACAAGCCCTGGATCGTCGGCGTGCAGATTGTCCTCCACGTCATCGGCATTGTTCTCGGCTTCATGGTCCACTGGTCCGTCGCCACGATCTTTATCATTTTCGCCCTGCTCTGGGCACTCGCGGCCTATATGCGCTCGGTGATCGTCGCCCGCATGGAACGCGGTTACCTCACCACGCAGCACCTGACTGAGAAGTAGGCCGCAGCGGTGTATATTCGCCCGGAGCTGCGCGCGGGCGCGGCGTTCATCTCACTGTGGGATCCAACCAATCCGCTGATCCGCCGCGCCGGGCGTGTAGTTCCCGCGCTGTGGCCCGCACCCTATATCCAGGGCGTGCGCACGCAGCAGGTGAAGAATTCCGATATCCGCGCGACCATCTATAGCCCGGAGAACCCGCGCGGCGCTGTGCTGTGGATCCACGGCGGAGGGCTGCTCATGGGCCATCCGCGCCAAGACGTTAAACACCTCAAGGAGACCGCCGCGGAAGTCGGTGTCACCGTCATTGCGCCGCACTACCGCTATGCCCCGGAGAACCCCTATCCGGCCGCGCTTGACGACGTCCACTCGGCCCACCACTGGCTCCTCACGCATGCGGAAGATCTGGGAATCAGCCCAGATCGGATTGTCATCGGCGGCCAAAGCGCCGGGGGAGGGCTCGCCGCCGCACTGTGCCAGCGCCTCCTAGATGAAGGCGGAATTCAGCCGGCGGGGCAGTGGCTCTTTTGCCCGATGCTCGATGACCGCGCTGCCTCCACCGACCGCAATCCCATCTGGGACGCGGACTCCAATGCGCAGGCTTGGCGCTACTACACCAACGGCAACCCAGACGCACCCTATGCCGTGCCCGGTCGCCGCGCGGAGTTAGCAGGTCTGCCACCGGCTTGGTTGTATGCGGGGAGCAGTGAGCTTTTCTACGACGAAATTGTGGACTACGCCGAGCGTCTGAAGTCTGCCGGCGTGCCCACGCAATGCGAGGTCGTAGACGGCGGCGTGCATGCCTTCGAGCTGTGGGCTCCCCATACCGCGGTGGCAAAGCGCCTGCTCATGAGTTCTCGCGCCTGGCTGCAGTCGACGCTGGACGCGCTACACTAACGGGCATGCTCTTTCTCCTCTATGGTCTTTCCGCGCTGCTGTGCATCGCCGCACTCGTGGCCAAGCTGTATGTTGGGGGCTTTGCGCTCCCGCTTGCGCTGATGCTCCCGGCCTTTGTGTTCCTCGTCGTGGGCATGCTCAAGCAGCAGCGCGATGAGAAGCCGGTGGAGTTTGCGGATCTGGAGGAGTGGCAGCGCGAGGATCTGAAAGGCCTGCTGGAGAGCGGTCAATACGGCACGGCCGTGCGCCAAGTGCAGCTGTGGTTTCGTGGCACGAGCCATGAGCGCGCGGAGGAAATCGTGCAACGTCTTACGTAGCGCTTAATAATTGGCCCACTGGCAGGACGCGGGAGCACCCATTCTGTACTATGTGCCCTATGACTGAACGTACACTGATTCTCATCAAGCCGGACGGCGTCAAGAACGGCCACGTGGGCGAGATTATCTCCCGCATCGAGCGCAAGGGCCTGAAGCTCGTCGCCATGGATCTGCGCGTCGCCGACGAGGAGACCGCAAAGAAGCACTACGCCGAGCACGAGGACAAGCCTTTCTTCGGCGAGCTCGTTGACTTCATCACCTCCGCACCGCTGGTTGCTGGCATCGTCGAGGGCGAGTCCGCCATCGCCGCATGGCGTCAGCTGGCCGGTGGCACCCACCCGGTGGAGAAGGCTACCCCGGGTACCATTCGCGGTGACTTCGCTCTGACCGTTGGCGAGAACGTCGTCCACGGTTCCGACTCCCCGGAGTCCGCTGAGCGCGAGATCTCCATCTGGTTCCCGAACCTCTAACTATGATTACCGCGCTGAGCGCGTAACGAAGCCCGAGCATAGCGCTCGGGCTTTTGTCATTTCTGACCCTTAACCCGAACCCGTCCTGTGTGCTCGAGCGCAGATCCGATCAGGTACCGGTTAGTCGAACGACAGCAGCGTGCGCAAGGCCGCAAAAGCGTCTTTGTGCACCTGATGGGTGACGGTGCGGCCGCATTGCTGTCTGGATAGCAAGCCGGCTTCCCGCAGGCGCGCTAGGTGGTGCGAGACCGTGGGCTGACTCAGCGCAGTGAGCTCGGTGAGTTCCGTGACGCTCATGGGCCCACAGCCTTCATCACACAGGATGGACAAAAGACGCAGGCGGGCAGGGTCTGCCAGCACTTTGAATTGCTGCGAAAAATGCCTCGCCTCGGCGTCGCTGAGCGGGCCTGTGCTTAAGGAGCAACACTCAGTGCTGGGCGCGCTGGTTTCGGGCGTGGAAGAGGAAGCCATGCGATCAGTATAGGGGTTATCCTTGCACCCTACGTTATATTGACGCGTATCAATACGTGCTGTATATTGCATGTTTGTATTGTCCATTGTTTAACGTCGAAGGAGGGGGGGACATGGCTGTGTCGCAGCGCCCGAAGTTGTCTTTTCTTGACCGATTTTTACCCATGTGGATCATTCTGGCGATGGCTGCCGGACTGCTCATTGGCCACTTCATTCCCGGGATTGGCCAAGCCTTGGGCGCCGTTGAAATCGGCGGGATTTCCATCCCGATCGCCATTGGTCTCCTCGTCATGATGTACCCACCCTTGGCCAAGGTTCGCTACGAGAAGACCAAGGAAATTGCCACGGATGGCCGCCTCATGGCGGTATCGCTCGTCCTCAACTGGCTGGTGGGGCCGGCGTTTATGTTTACCCTGGCGTGGCTGTTCTTGGCGGACCAGCCGGAGCTGCGCACCGGCCTCATCATTGTGGGCCTTGCTCGCTGTATCGCCATGGTGCTTGTGTGGTCGGACCTCTCATGCGCTGACCGCGAGGCAACGGCTGTGCTTGTCGCCCTGAACTCCATCTTCCAGGTCGCTATGTTTGGTGTTCTGGGTTGGTTCTACCTGCGCGTCCTCCCCGGATGGCTGGGCCTGGACACGACGAGCGCTGACTTTTCCTTCTGGGCCATCGTCAAGGCCGTACTCGTCTTCTTGGGCATACCGTTCCTGTTGGGTGCGCTGTCTCGCGTGTGGGGCGAAAAGGTAAAAGGACGGGAATGGTTTGAGAACCGCTTCCTCCCAGCCGTATCGCCCCTGGCCATGATTGGTCTGCTGTACACAATTGTGTTGCTCTTTTCCCTGCAGGGCGAGCACATTGTGGAGCAGCCAGCAACGGTAGTGCGCGTGGCCGTGCCGCTGGTTATCTACTTCGTGGGCATGTTTGTGCTGTCGCTGGGCGTAGCAAAGGCCGTTGGCATGAATTACGCGCAGTCTGCCAGCGTGGCGTTCACTGCAGCAGGAAACAACTTTGAGCTTGCTATTGCAGTATCCATCGGCACCTTCGGAGCGATGTCTGCTCAAGCCCTTGCCGGAACGATTGGTCCTCTTGTTGAGATTCCAGTCCTCGTTGGTCTGGTCTATTTCATACTTTGGATTGGCCCGAAACTCTTCCCGGGAGATGCCACTCTTCCGCGCTAGCGCGTGCGTGCAGCGTCCATGCTGCGCACGCCAGCTTCGGTCAGAGTGATGTTAAAGGTCCGCTCACCACTCCACTTGATGAGACCAGGCAGTTTCACCACGCCGGCCGCTTCGAGTTCACGGAGTTCTTCTTCGAGCCCCTCCTCGTAGCCGATCAGCCGCCCCAGCTCAGAGATGGAGGTGGTATTGCCAGTGACTGCACCGGCGGCGACTAGCCCGCTGAGGACTTCCGGGTGAGTTTCTACTGCGGCGATGCTCGCTTGAGTGACGCCTTCGAGGCTTCCTTGTTCGGTGATGGCCTTGATGCGTCGCTTGCCCACTCGGTAGGAGGTGGTACCGAAAGCGCGGCCACCGAAGATGAACGCAGGGATGGAGAAAGCAGTAAGTCCAGCGGCGATAAGGATAGGGTTGGGTGAGACATCGCCGATAATCCCGGTGGATTTAATTCCCTCAGTGATGAGAGGGGAGAAGATAGCAAGCACCGGTAGAAAATAGGCGAGAAGAGGGTAATCGCCCGCCCGGTACTCTTCTTGGGAGGCCTGCACCAACCTCGGCTCGCTGCGAATGATGCGGAAGACTCCGTAGAGCATCACCATGATGAGTACCGCGTAGACCGGGACCGCGTAGGGGTAAGGGAGGTCAACGGCGCGAAGGCCGGAGGCGATGCCCGCGGGCACGGCCACGGTCACAATATCCCGCAGTGCAATCTCGTTACGAGCGCGCGCCTGCGCCACTGTGCGTGGCGCGTGGACAGGTATTTTCCGCTCTGCCGGTGTGTTTGTGGGCGCGCTGTCGGACATAGCGGCGATACTAACATGTGAGCCTCGGTCGAGCTCTGTGCCAGAATGGAAGGCACTGACAACTAAATAAAGATGAAGAGAATTTTTTCAAAGTCTCACCGCCGTGTGGCGGCAACCTGCGCCCGGGGTGAGCACAACGTCAGGAGATTAGCCACTGATGGCATCCAAGAAGAAAACAGAAACAGAAGAAGCACGCACTGAATCGACGTTGGCCGCGGCTGTAGCGGGGATTGACCGCGAGGCGCTCGCGCCTAAGACTCGCCTTTATGCCTTGGCTAAGCAGGTGGGCGTGGCCTCCAAGGAATTGGTGGCCCAGTTCGCGGAGATGGGCATCAAGAAGTCCGCACAATCCACACTTACGCCGGAGGAGGTGGGTCAGCTTATCGATGCCCTCGTGCCAGCCACTGAGGACACCAATCAGGCCGCCGCCGAGGACGCCGAGCAGGCTGCAGTCACGGCCGATGCTGCGCAGACCCCCGAAGAACCTGTCGAAGAAACTACTGAAGCCCCGGCTGAGGAAAAGCCGGAGAAGACGGTGAAGAAGAAGCGCACCAAGCGCGCGGCGAAGCGCGTGAGCAAGGCAGGCAAGAAGGCTGAGCCGAAGGAGCAGGCAGAGGAACCCGCACCGGAAGAGTCTGCTGCGCAACAGGATGGCGCGGGGGAGCCGCAGGAAGCTGCACAGGCACAGGACTCGACACAGGATACTGAACAGGCCGGGCAGCCGGAGCAGCTGAGCGAGGAAGAAGAAAAGCTGCGCGAGCGCGTGCGCAAGAACGTTGATAACGAGATTTCGCAGATCGTCGACAAGGTCGATGCCGAAATGCTGCACGAGGCGCTCGCCGAGGCCGGTGATAGCGACGAGGACGACGAGCTCACTCCGCTGATCACCCCGATGGCTGAGGAAGACCCGGACGTGTACGACTTCGCGCCGGTCTTCATGGCGCCGAAGATCACTCCGCTGGCCAAGCGTCAGAAGTCAGAAAAACGCGAGGAAGAAATCGAGGAAGATTCGGCACCGGCAAGCCAGCCGCGCGGTCGCCGTCGCGGCAGCCGCGGTACCTCTCGTGGCCGCGGAGCAGAAGGCCGCGGGGTAGTCCGCGAGGAAGTCGAGCACATCGACGAGCCGAAGGCGATTAAGGGCTCAACCCGCATCGAGGCGCAGCGTCGCCGCCGTGCGGAGCTGCGGGAGAAGGGCCGCGAGCGCCAGCACATCGTCTCCCAAGCGGAGTTTTTGGCGCGCCGCGAATCTGTAGAGCGCACCATGGTGGTGCGCGATAAGCAGCGTACCGACGGCGCTGGCATCATCACCCAGGTTGGTGTGCTGGAGGATGATCTCCTGGTCGAGCACTTTGTCACGACCGAGACGCACCCTTCCCAGATTGGCAATATCTACTTGGGCCGCGTGCAAAATGTCTTGCCTTCGATGGAGGCCGCCTTCGTCGATATCGGACAGGGCCGAAACGGCGTGCTGTACGCGGGAGACATCGACTGGCGCGCCCTGGGCATTGGTGGGCGCAGCCGCAAGGTGGAAAACGCGCTGAAGTCCGGTGACCAAGTCCTGGTCCAGGTGGCCAAGGATCCCATCGGGCACAAGGGCGCACGTTTGACCACTCAGATTTCCCTGGCCGGTCGTTTCCTGGTGTATGTGCCGGGCGGGCGCAGCGCGGGCATTTCCCGCAAGCTGCCGGCGCCGGAGCGCAAGCGCCTCAAGGGGATTCTGGAGCGCGTCATCCCGGGGGATGGCGGCGCCATCATCCGCACCGCAGCGGAAAACGTGTCGGAGGAGGACATCGCGTCCGACGTCAACCGCCTCCACTCATTGTGGGAGGACATTAGCGCCCGCGCCGCGCACGAAAAGGCAACGAAGGGCGCCAAGCCGGTCACCCTGTACGAAGAGCCGGACCTGCTCATCAAGGTGGTGCGTGACCTTTTCAACGAGGACTTCAGCACCTTGGTGGTGGACGGCAAGCGTTCCTACAACACGGTCAGCGCCTACGTTGATTCCATGGCGCATGACTTGGCCGACCGCGTGGTGCGATACGACGCCCGCGAGCACGATGGCGAGGATGCCTTCAGCGCCTACCGCATTGATGAGCAGCTGCAGAAGGCCCTGGGCCGCAAGGTGTGGCTGCCGTCTGGCGGCACCCTCGTCATCGACCGCACTGAGGCCATGACGGTCATTGACGTCAACACGGGCAAGTTCACCGGCTCCGGCGGCAACCTGGAAGAGACGGTGACGCGAAATAACCTCGAGGCGGCCGAGGAGATCGTGCGCCAGATGCGCCTGCGCGATATCGGCGGCATGATCGTCGTGGACTTCATCGATATGGTCTTGCCGGAAAACCAGGATCTGGTGCTGCGCCGCCTCAAGGAAGCGTTGGGGCGCGACCGGACTCGTCACCAGGTTTCTGAGGTCACCTCACTGGGCTTGGTGCAGATGACGCGCAAGCGCGTGGGCACCGGCCTCATCGAGACTTTCTCCACCGAGTGCGAGGCCTGCCATGGCCGAGGAATCATCATTCACGAGTACCCGGTTGATGAGGAGACGGAAGAGGATAACTCGAAGCCGCAGCGCCGCGGCCGTAAGGAACGCCGTGCACCGCAGCGCGATCCGAAGAAGCACCCGGCCGCCGTCCGTATGCATCGCGAGGACGACGATGCCGCTTCCGAGCATGAGGCTGCCCGTGCTGACAATGAAGAAGCAGCGCGCGACGAAGAATCTTCGCTGGAGGAACTCGTGGCCAGCGTGGTCGTCGTGGACGACGATGACGCGGAGACGCCGGATAGCGCGTCCATTGGCTACGCGGTAGCGGAAAGCCTGGAAGCGAAGCGATCGAAGCCGAAATCCAAGCAGAAGCGCTCGCGCAAGCCGCGCCGGGCAACGCGTACCTTCCGGGAGCCACAGCGCGAGGAGACGAGTGAGGGCTTGCGCGCGCAGCAAGGCAAGCAGGATAGGAACGCTAAGAACGCTGAAGCGGAGAAGAAGTCCTCCGCACAGCGCTCGGAGCCAACCTACGAGGAAGCCGTCGAGGCTTTCGAGAACTCGCCGCGCCGCAAGCGCCGCACACGCGGAAATTCCCGTTCGGATATTCGCCCGAAGCGCGAAGACTTTGCACAGGACGAGACCCCAGCCAAGGACGCTCCGCTGGCCACCTCTAAAAAGGAGGCCAAGGCAGAGCGCAAGGCCGCGGAGTCGGGCGAGAACATGAACGTGCGCGCGACCCGCAGCCGCGGTCGCCGCCGAGTGGTGCGCAAGATGGCGCAGAGCCAATCCGCGCCGGCACCGAAGGAACGCGGTAGGGGCGCGGAGCACAGCACTGAGGCGAAGGAGCGCGAGGAGACTACGGCGTCGACAAGGCGCAGGGGCGGGCGCGGGAGGCGTCGAGTAGCACGGCGCAGGTCGCGCTAGAAAAGGCGTTTTGCCTTTTCGCCCCCTCACGGGGTAGTCTTTGACAGTCGCTGTTTAGACCATGAATGCGCTCGATGGGACGCGCTGCGGTTTCCGCACGTCTCTCGCGGATGTGGTTCTAAACGCCAATGTCCAATGTCCATTCGTTAGCGGCACCACCCAGCTGCTAGCGAGCCGAGTTTAGATAAGGGGTAGCCCTCTATGTACGCGATCGTCAAGACCGGCGGAAAGCAGTACAAGGTTGCTGAAGGTGACCTCGTCAAGGTCGAGAAGATCGAGGGTGAGCCGGGTTCCTCCGTTGCTCTCACCCCGGTTCTGCTCGTCGATGGCGCAACCGTCAAGTCGAAGGCCGCAGACCTCGAGAAGGTCTCCGTCTCCGCTGAAATTGTCGAGCAGGGCAAGGGCCCGAAGATCGACATCCTCAAGTACAAGAACAAGACTGGTTACAAGCGTCGCCTCGGTCACCGTCAGCCGGTGACCACGCTGAAGATTACCGGTATCAAGTAAGCCTTAACCGGCACTAATTCATCCCTGAAGGAGGGAAAACCACATGGCACACAAGAAGGGTGCTTCCAGCTCCAGCAACGGTCGCGATTCTGAGTCCAAGCGTCTCGGCGTCAAGCGCTTCGGTGGTCAGCAGGTTAAGGCCGGCGAGATCATCGTGCGTCAGCGCGGCGCCAAGTTCCACCCGGGTGAGAACGTTGGTCGCGGCGGCGACGATACCCTGTTCGCTCTCGCTGCAGGCTCTGTTGAGTTCGGCGTCAAGCGTGGCCGTCGTCTGGTCAACATTGTTCCGGCTGAAGAGGCTGCTGCAGAAGCAACTGCCTAAGAGCTTCATGGCTTAATCCCGAGCGTTTGCTCGGGATTTTGTCGTTTTCACGCGGCCGGCGTGGCGGGAGAGCGTGGAGAAGACTAAAGGGGCCGTGGGCTTCAGATCCCCGGCAGTGCTCAACTAGGACGGTATGCCAGGAACCGTTAGACTAACGGGCATGGCACGATTCATTGACCGAGTGGTTTTGCACCTGCAGGCAGGCGATGGCGGACACGGCTGCGCCTCCGTTCACCGCGAAAAGTTCAAGCCGCTCGGCGGGCCCGATGGCGGCAACGGCGGCCACGGCGGAGACATCTTGCTGGAGGTCTCAACCCAAATCCATACGCTGATGGACTTTCACTACCGCCCGCACATCAAATCCGAGCGTGGCGGCAACGGTGCTGGCGACTGGCGCAACGGCGCGCGCGGCAAGGACCTCATTCTGGAGGTGCCGGCAGGCACCGTGGTCTATACCGAGGATGGGGAGATGCTCGCGGACCTCACGGTCCCGGGGACCCGCTTCGTGGCTGCGGAGGGCGGTTTCGGCGGACTTGGTAACGCAGCACTGGCCTCGGCTGCTCGTAAGGCTCCGGGCTTTGCGCTGCAGGGAGAACCTGGTGAGGCGCGCGATCTCATCCTGGAGCTGAAGTCCATGGCGGACGTCGGCCTCGTGGGCTTTCCTTCCGCGGGTAAGTCCTCCCTTATTTCTGTTCTCTCGGCGGCCAAGCCGAAGATTGGTGACTATCCTTTCACCACCCTCCAGCCCAACCTGGGCGTAGTGGACATGGGCCATGAGTCTTTCACCATGGCGGATGTTCCGGGCCTGATCCCTGGGGCCGCCGAGGGCAAGGGCTTGGGACTCGACTTCCTGCGCCACATCGAGCGCACCGCGGTGCTCGCGCACGTGGTGGATACCGCCTCCATCGAGCCGGGCCGCGACCCGCTCTCCGATATCGAGGCCCTCGAGACCGAGCTGGCCAAGTACCAAGAGCTGCTGGAGCAGGACACCGGCCTGGGGGATCTGCGCGAGCGCCCGCGCGTCATCATCCTCAACAAGGCGGACATTCCCGAGGCCGAAGAGCTAGCAGAATTTGTCAAGGGTGACCTCGAAGAGAAGTACGGCTGGCCCGTCTTCATCATTTCCGCAGTCGCGCGCAAGGGCCTCGACCCGCTGAAGTACAAGCTCATGGAGATGGTCAACGAGCACCGCAAGGCTCAGCCCAAGGTCGCCGCGGACAAGAACCACACCATTATTCAGCCGAAGTCCGTGGGCAAGAAAAAGAAGGGCAGGTTCGCCGACTTCACCGTCACCCCAGACCCCGAGGTGGAGGGCGGCTTCATCGTCGAAGGCGAAAAGATCGACCGCTGGATCCGCCAGACGGACTTCGAAAACGACGAGGCCGTGGGCTACCTTGCGGACCGCCTTGCCAAGGCCGGTGTCGAAGAGGAACTGCACCGCCAAGGCGCGCAGGAAGGCTGCCCCGTGACCATCGGGGACATCACCTTCGAGTACGAGCCCATGGCTGGTGGCCGCGCGACCGACGCTGGCCGCGGACAGGATGGCCGCCTCATGAGCACCGAGCGAGTCTCGGCTGCCGAGCGTAAGCGCGCTTCCCAGGCGCGCCGCGGTCTCGTCGACGAGTTCGACTTTGGCACGGATGGGGAGGTCACGCGCGAGTCCGCAAACCGCGATCGCTGGCAGGGCTAGCCCGGTATACTGAGCCGGTATGTCATCCGAACACGACAACCAGATCGACTATCCTCTT
Source organism: Corynebacterium sp. HMSC074A09 (assembly GCF_001811545.1). Taxonomy (NCBI): domain Bacteria; kingdom Bacillati; phylum Actinomycetota; class Actinomycetes; order Mycobacteriales; family Corynebacteriaceae; genus Corynebacterium; species Corynebacterium sp. HMSC074A09. The sequence goes on from NZ_KV805111.1 coordinate 27,340, forward strand.
CCCCTCGAACCCTTTGAGGGTCCAACCCCGGACATGGACTATCCGGAGACGACCACGCTGTCGGAAAAATCCAGTGGTTTTTCCTCACCCCTGCGTGAGGAGATCTCCAAGGCCAAGCGCATCGTCATCAAGATCGGCTCCTCGTCGTTGACGCGCGATGACTTCGTGACCTCGACTGAGAAGATCGACAAGATCGTTGACGCTGTGTGCGCCCGCATGAATGTCTCGGACATCATCATCGTCTCATCCGGTGCGGTGGCTGCGGGCATGGGCCCGCTGGGCCTGACCACGCGCCCCACCGATTTAGCCACCAAGCAGGCAGCTGCCGCGGTGGGCCAGGTCCACCTCGCCTACGAGTGGGGCGTGTCCTTCGCCCGCTATAACCGCACCATTGGGCAGGTGCTGCTGACCGCGTCGGACGTCGGCAAGCGCGATCGCGCCCGCAACGCCCAGCGCACCATTGACCGCCTGCGCCAGATGCGCACGGTGCCCATCGTTAATGAGAATGACACCGTCGCGACCTCCGAGATGCACTTCGGTGATAACGACCGCCTCTCCGCGCTCGTGGCCAACTTGGTTGGCGCGGATGCCCTCTTCCTCTTCTCCGACGTGGACGGCCTTTATGACAAGAACCCGGCGGAGCCCGATGCCAAGTTCGTCGAGGAGGTGCGCACCGGCAAGGACCTCAAGGCGGTTGTTGCTGGTGACGGCGGCAAGGTCGGCACCGGTGGCATGGCCACGAAGGTCTCTGCTGCGCGCTTGGCCACCCGCGGCGGCATTCCCGTGCTGCTGACCTCGGCGGATAACATCGGACAGGCGCTTGACGACGCCTCCGTAGGCACCGTCTTCCACACCCGTGAGGAGCGCCGCCTGTCTGCGTGGAAGTTCTGGGCGCTCTACTGCGCGGATACCGGCGGCTCGCTGCGCCTCGACGAGGGCGCCATGGAAGCCGTGGTCCGCGGCGGAAACTCCCTGTTGGCCGTGGGCATCACGGATATCAAGGGTGAGTTCAGCGCCGGTGAGATCGTGGACATTATGGGCCCCAAGGGCCAGGTCATTGGCCGCGGTGAGGTGGGCTATGACTCCGCCACGCTGCGCAACCTGCTGGGCAAGCACACCGAGGAGCTGCCGGAGGACATGCGCCGCCCGGTTGTTCACGCCGACTACCTGTCCAATTTCGCGTCCCGAATTTAATGCGCTATTTCATGGGCCCCGATGTGTGGGCAGCGACCGTGGCAGATATCGACGCAGCCGGGCACGAGCGCGTGGAGAGCTTGGCGGAAGCCGAGGTCTTTGTGAACACCGCCTCGGACCCGGCGCAGACCCCGGAGATTCCGGAGAATATCCAGTGGGTGCAATACTGCTTCACCGGGGTGAACCGCCATATCGAGGCCGGGCTCATCCGGCCGGATGGCCTGCCGTGGTGCAACTCCGCCGGCGCTTTTGCCAAGCCCGTGGCGGAATCCGCGCTGGGGCTCATGCTCTCCCAGGCGCACCACCACAAGGCTTTCGCGCTGGCGAAGTCCTGGTCGGTGGCGCGTGAGCTCGATGAATCCCAGGCCTGGCTCTATGACCAACAGGGGCCTACGCGCGTGCTCATCGTGGGCGCGGGAGGAATCGGCACGCAGCTCATGGCCTATCTCCGGCCCTTTGGCGTGCACATCACCGCGGTGAACCGCTCGGGCCGCCCAGTGGACGGCGCGGACGTAACACTCCCTATCGAGCGCGTCGACGAAGCATGGGGCGAGGCGGATTTCGTGGTGAGCATTCTGCCGGCGACAGAAGCGACGGAAGCTCTCTTTGATGCTGCGGTGTTCCGCGCCATGAAGCGCTCGGCGGTGTTTATCAACGTCGGCCGCGGCAGCACCGTAGTCACTGATGATCTCGTGGATGCACTGCGCACGGGCGAGATCGCGGGAGCGGGCCTCGAGGTCATGGATCCGGAGCCGCTTCCGGATGGCCACCCGCTCTATGAGCTTCCCAACGCTACGCTGACCCCGCACATGGCGGCCTCGGATCACGTGGCCCAGTACCACCTGGGTGCTATCTTCAATGCCAACGCCGCCGCGTGGGAGCGCGGCGAGGATATGCCCACGCGCGTCGACCCGGACGCCGGATACTAGCTAAGGAGGATGTGCATGAAGTACGCCATCGAACCACACCCGTGGGAGGAAACCATCGAGGTGCTTGACGCCGCGGGCTTTGAGCGCGCCCGGCTAGATGAGGCCTCCTTCCTCATCTACACCGGCGACGGCACCGACTTCCCGGACCCGCTGCCGGAGAACATTGGTTTCGTGCAGATTCCTTCGGCGGGCGTGGACCACGTGCTCGACGCAATGAAGGGGAGCAGCGTGCCGTGGTCAAACGCCGCCGGGGTCTATGACAACACGGTGGCGGAATCCACCATCGCGCTGCTTCTGGCGCAGCTGCACGCGCACCGTCGCGTCAACGGCACGTTCGATTCCTATGCGGACATGGAGGCCCACACCTCCTACCTCTACGACGATAAGACGGTGGCCATTATTGGTGCCGGTGGCATTGGCAAGCGTCTGATTAGCATGCTGTCTGGTTTCGGGCCGCGCATCATTGCGGTCAACCGCTCCGGCAACCCGGTTGAGGGCGCTGAGGAAACTTACCCGATTTCCCAGGTGGACAAGGTTTGGCCGAAGGCTGATTACTTCGTCCTTATCGCTCCGCTGACCCCGGAGACCCGCCACATGGTGGATGCGGAGGCTTTCCAACAGATGCCGGAGCATGCAGTGGTGGTTAACGTGGGCCGCGGCCCACTCATCAACACCGAGGACCTCCTCGCAGCACTCGAGTCGGGCGAGATCGCGGGTGCCGCGCTCGACGTCACCGACCCAGAGCCGCTGCCGGAGGATCACCCGCTGTGGCGGGATCAGCGCGTGGTTATCACCCCGCACATTGCCAATACGCAGCGCTCCGTGCGCGAGAAGATTGGCGCGCACACCATCAAGGTGGCCAAGGCTTTCGCGGCGGGGGAGGAGCTGCCCACTCTGGTTGACCCGAAGGCAGGTTATTAATGGAGAACCCCGATATCCGCGTTGGTGATGCGGAGCGCTCTGAGGCCCTGGAGCAGTTGAGCCAGCACTTCGTCAACGGTGCGTTGGGCCCCGATGAATTCGAGCAGCGCACCGGCGAGGCTGCCGCGGCGCGCACGCGCGGAGACGTCGAAAAGCTCTTTGCGGACCTGCCGGAGCTTTCCACCCCACGTGCTACAGCACCCGCTACCCGCCACGAGGCGGAGCTGGAGGATATGCTCTCCCGCGGACGCAAGGTGCAGATAGCGGATTCCGTCATCTGGTCGGTGGCGATGATCGCGCTCTTCCTAGGCCTCTTCGTCTTTGACTGGAGCTATTTCTGGATCTCGCCCGTCATCGCGTTCTTCGCTTCCTGGGCTGCGCGCGGGGTGTTGAAGTTCAGCGAGTCGGATGAAGAGCTCTTCGATGAGCTTTCCGAAGGGGAAAAGAAAAAGCGCGCTGAGCGCCTGCGTGCCGCCGCTGAGCGCCGCCGCGAGCTCGGGGCCTAAGACTGGCGTTGCTTAAAGCCATAGCTGCACAAAATCCCTGACAAGCGGGCAGACCTTCCGTACGCTGGTATGGCATGAGCAACACCGAACGTGAAGAAGTTCTGTCCAAAGCCCGCGCCGCCAAGGCGGTGGCGCCACAGTTCGCGCAGCTGCCCACCCCGCGCAAGAATGAAATCCTCAACCGCGCTGCCGAGAACCTCATCGCGCACACCGAGGATATCCTCGCTGCCAACCAGCTCGATATCGAGGCCGGCCGCGCCAACGGCATGTCCGAGTCACTCATCGACCGCCTGTCGCTGGACGCCGACCGCATCGAGGGCATTGCCGGCGGCCTGCGCCAGGTGGCCTCCCTCCAGGACCCGGTAGGGGAGATTCTGCAGGGCCGCACCATGGATAACGGCATCCAGATGAAGCAGGTCCGTGTGCCGCTCGGCGTGATGGGCATGGTCTACGAGGCCCGCCCGAACGTCACCGTCGATGCCTTCGGCCTGGCCCTCAAGTCCGGCAACGTGCCGCTGCTGCGCGGCTCCAAGTCCGCGAAGAACTCCAACGCTAAGCTCGTGGAGCTCCTCCAGGACACCCTCGTGGAGTTCGATTTGCCGCGCGAAGGCGTGCAGCTTTTGCCCTGTGAGACCCACGATTCTGTGCAGGACCTCATCACCGCCCGCGGACTGGTGGACCTGGTCATCCCGCGCGGCGGCGCGCGCCTCATCAATGCCGTGGTGGAAAACGCTACCGTCCCCGCCATCGAGACGGGTACCGGCAATTGCCACTTCTACGTCGATGCCTCCGCTGACCTGGACAAGGCTACCGATATGGTGATCAACGGCAAGACCCGCCGCACCTCGGTGTGCAATGCTACGGAAGGCGTGCTGATCGACGCCGCGCTTGACGACGCCGCAAAGCTCCGCATCATCACCTCCCTCCAGGAGGCAGGCGTCACCATCCACGGCGATGTGAAGGAGCTCGAAGCCTTCGGCGTTAAGGACGCCGTGGAGGCCACCGACGAAGAGTGGCGCGAAGAATTCCTCTCCATGGATATCTGCGCCAAGGTCGTCGACGGTGTTGATGGCGCCATCGCGCACATCGCCGAGTACACCACCGGCCACACCGAAGCCATCGCCGCCCAGGACGCTGACGTGCTGCTGACCTTCGCCAACGAGGTGGATGCTGCGGCCGTCATGCTCAACGCCTCCACCGCGTTTACTGACGGTGAGGTCTACGGCATGGGCGCGGAAATCGGCATCTCCACTCAGAAGTTGCACGCGCGCGGCCCGATGGCTCTGCCGGAGCTGACGTCTACCAAGTGGGTGCTGCAGGGCACCGGCCAGACGCGCCCCTAGAGGCAGCTCGAAAGCTACTCGAAAGGAATTTTTCGAGCCTGACCTGCGCAAAACATCCTACTCGAAAACTTTTCGAGTAGGATGTTGCTCTGTGAGCGTAACTCGAAACTTTCACGAAGAGCCACAGCTGCTCTTGAGCGTGCCCGAAGATCAGTGGTTCGATCGTAAATCGTTCCGAATCAAGCCCAAGGATTTGGCAAAGACAATCGTCGGAATGGCTAACGCTGAGGGTGGCATTGTTGCCGTGGGGATTACGGATCGTGAGTTTGACGGCCGCCCCACAGCGGGGCAGGGGAACGATTTGCGGCAGACCGCGTTGGACCATACGGATCCGACCGTTAAAGTTCGCATTGAAACGCTCGAAATTGACGAAGGCGTAGAGGTGTTCCTCTTTCATATCCTGCCCAGCGAACGTGTTCACTATTTGAGGTCGGGGGAGTGCTACCTGCGGGTGGGAGACGAGTCTAGGCATCTCAAGGCCGATGACATCCTCGAGCTTCGATACACCAAGGGCGAGCAGCAGTACGATGCTACTGTGCCGGCGCATGCTAGCTCAGAAGATCTCGATATGTCCTTAGTCGAAAATTACGCTGACATTATCGGTTCGTCTTCCGGCGTAGATTCACTCAACGCGCGGAATCTGATTGACCGCCAGGGGCGTCCGCGGACCGCCGCGCTCTTGCTGTTTGGAAAGAATCCGCAAGAGTTTTTCCCGAATGCTCACATCCGAGTACTTCGCTTCGCAGAAGATGAGCGCCTGCCAGGTCAGCAACAGCAGTTGATGGAAGACCGTCGCTTTGATGGTCCGTTGCCTGATCAGATCCGTGCAGCACAAGAGGTAATCGGTGGGATGCTGCCGACGGTTCGTAGGTTGTCGGGGGCGGGGTTATTTGAGGACGAGAATCTCATTCCGCATGATGTGTGGCTGGAAGGCCTAGTTAACGCTGTTGTGCACCGTTCATACAGTATGTCGGGTGATCATATTCGATTTGAGGTGTACCCCAGTCGGATTGAGATTTCTAGCCCCGGACGTTTTCCGGGTCTTGTTGATCCCGCTAAGCCTGAATCGATAGCACGTTTCGCGCGTAACCCCCTCATTGCACGCGTTACTGCTGAGTTACGCATAGGCCAAGAACTGGGCGAGGGCATCCGGCGTATGTTCGCTGGTATGCGCCGCGTCGGTTTTGCTGATCCCTCTTATGTGCAGACCAGTGGCAGCGTTGTTCTGACGTTGAAGGCAATTCAACGATTGAACGAGCAAGTGCTGCAGGATTTGCCCCGCCATGCTGAAGGGGCGTTGGCAGCGTTGGAAACGAGCGCACGTCCAATGTCTACGGGAGAAGTGGCCGAAGCTCTTGGCGTGTCAATTCCATCTGTGCGTCGTGCATTGCAAGCCATGCGTGACAAGGGGCTTGTGAAATGGAGGGGTAATGGTCCGCGCGATCCGCGGGCAGTGTGGTTTGTTGAGGGGCCTTTTGGGTGAGCTGAGTAGAGCTCGAAAGCTACTCGAAAGCTACTCGAAAGGAATTTTTCGAGCCTGACCTGCGCAAAACATCCTACTCGAAAACTTTTCGAGTAGATTGTTCGCCTTGTGTGGGGTTCGTGCTGCGCGGCGGGACAGGACTGGGTACTCTAAAGCGCGGTAATAACAAAGAACTGATTGGTGCCTTCCGCTCATGCTGTCCCGCATTGCTTCCTCCGTCGCCGCCGCCATCGTGGCCGCGGCCGCCCTCATCGTCCCGAACACCGTATCTGCACCCGCCGCGCATGCCGACGAACAGTGCCCCGCCGTGGTCGTCGTCGCCGCGCGCGGCTCCGGCCAGAACGGCCAGATCTATCCCACGCAGTACTCCAACCAGGGTGGCCGAGCCTCCAATGGGTGGGAAGGCGAATCCATCCGCGCTATGTTGCACGGCGCTGAAGCGCGCTATCAGGCAACACACGGTGGCAACTCGCTGATGAAGGATGTCTACGTGCTGGGGCTGGAGCCGCAATACTATCCGGCGACGTACCCGGAGTATTCCGTGCCGAACGAGTCGCTTCCCACCACCGCGGCCGACTTGGTGCGCCTAGCCGCACAGTACGCCAACCCGGTCATCAACACCGCGGTCTCCGCCATCAACCAGTTCATGTACTCCGTACAGACCGGCAAGCGCGGCGTGACCAGCGCCATCAACAACTACGAGGCCGCTACCGGCTGCCACCCGCAGTACATCCTGTCCGGCTACTCCCAAGGTGCTATGGTCCTGTCCAACCACGAGCTGGAGCTAGCCCACCGCGGCCAGCTCGCCGGTGTCGTGACCTTTGGCAACCCGCTGACCCGCGCCGGGGATCCGGCCGTTGTCGGTGCGACCCAGGGCGCAGGCGGCCCGATGGGCCACTTCCCGCAGATGCGCGCCAACGTCAGCCGCGTGGACTACTGCCTGCCCCTCGATGCCGTGTGCGATCTCTCCGCCCATACCCTCTACGCCGCTAAGCCCACTGGCGGCTCCCACGGCCAGTACTTCTTCACCTACCACGAGTGGGATAACCAGGTCTACGATTCCATCGGCCGCATGGTAGACAGCGTTCGTTTCCGCTAAACAGGAAAGGGTGAAGCCTCTTTCTCTTAGCATGTGTGCCGCGCTTGGCGCAGCAGCGTTTCTCCTGAACGTTCCTGCGGCCTCGGCGGGCGGTATCGACACCTGCCCCGAGACCGCAGTGCTTGTCGCGCGCGGCTCGGATCAGAACGAGGAGCACGGCGAATACGTGGGCCCGCAGCGCTACTCCGCGCGTGCGCCAGAATCCACGGGCTTTGAGGGGCGTAACTTTGCTGCGCTGTTTCACCAGGTCGAGCAGCGCCACCCGGGCGCTATGGATGGCGTCTATGTACTTGCGCTCGATCCGGAGGCATACCCCGCCGCCATGAACCTGCCGCCCTTGGCGCAGGAGGGAGAGGTCCTCAGCCCGCGTGACGTCGTGCGGCGAATCATGGAGATCCTCCAGAATCACCCCATTGGGGACTTGGCGTACTCGGTGACGCTGAGAGCCGTCGATAGTCTGCGCACCGGTGTCCGCAACGCCCCAAAGGTGGTCGAAGACTATGAAGCCACCACCGGCTGCCGCCCGCGCTGGGTGGCCGCTGGCTACTCGCAGGGCGCGCTCGTCGCGACAAGCGCCCAAAGCTACCTCGCTGATACCGGGCGCCTGCATGCGGTGCTGACGTTCGGCAATCCGCTCCACCAAGTACCGTGGACCAAGAACCGCGCCGGGCTGCCGGAACACCGCGCCGTCGATTATTGCTTGGACGGTGATTTCGTCTGCGACTTCTCCCCGGAAGCCGCCAACCGAGCGTTAGCCACGAAGGCCAAGCGCCATGCCTCCTACTTCCTGGGGGAGCCTACCGAGCAGGACGTGCAGGTCATTGATGCTGTGGCCGGTATACTCACCAGCCATGACTAGTCCACAACGCATCGGCATCATGGGTGGCACCTTCGATCCGATCCACAACGGCCACCTCGTCGCTGCTAGCGAGGTAGCCCACCGTTTCCGCCTCGATACGGTGGTCTTTGTGCCCACCGGCCAGCCCTGGCAGAAGGCAGATAAGCAGGTCACCGCCGCCGAGCATCGCTACCTGATGACCATGGTGGCCACCGCTTCAAACCCGCGCTTTACCGTCTCCCGCGTAGACATTGACCGCGAGGGCCCCACCTACACCATCGATACGCTGCGGGACTTGCGCGAGCTTTTCCCCGATGCCGAGCTCTACTTCATTACCGGTGCGGATTCTGTCGCTTCCATCATGAGCTGGCGGAACTGGGAAGAGATGCTGGAGATGGCGCACTTCGTTGGCGTGACCCGCCCCGGCTACGAGCTACGCAAGGACATGTTGCCGGAGGGCTCCCAAGACGACATCGAGCTGATCGAGATTCCCGCCATGGCCATTTCCTCCACCGATTGCCGCGCCCGCGCCGAGCAGGGCCAGCCGGTGTGGTACCTGGTGCCGGATGGGGTGGTGCAATACATCGCCAAGAATCACCTCTACAGCCCGCACCCGGAAAAACCGCTGTAGTATCCGCGCAGAGGCGGGGGGAATTCGACTAGGAAAATGCGCCTTGTCGTGTAAGACTAGAGTTCTTAAGAGAAAAGTACTTGTGTAGGGATTGTCATGTCGATTACTGATGAAGCACGCCAGATGGCGGAAACCGCCGCCTTGGCTGCGGATGAAAAGCTGGCCACCAACATTGCCGCTATTGACGTTTCCGACGTGCTGGCGATTACCGAGGTCTTCGTCTTGGCCTCCGCCGATACCGAGCGCCAAGTGGCGTCCATCGTCGAGGAAGTCGAGGACGAGCTGACCAAGCAGGGCTTTGAGCCCAAGCGCCGCGAAGGCAATCGTGAGAACCGGTGGGTCTTGCTCGATTACGGCCCCATCGTGGTCCACGTCCAGCGCAACGATCAGCGCGAGTTTTACGGCCTGGATCGCCTCTACCACGACTGCCCGCTTCTCGACATCCCCGGTCTGGACACCCCGGAACGCCCCGGCGAGTGGTCTGATGAAGTCAACCCGCGCGACGTGGACTCGATCGATGAGATTCCCCTGGCCCAGCCAGAGCCGGAAGATGACGAATTATGACCCGCCGTCTCCTCCTCATCCGCCACGGGCAAACCACCTACAACGCCACCGGACGGATGCAGGGGCACCTGGACACCGAGCTGTCGGACGTAGGGTACTCCCAAGCGCGCGCTGCCGCTGACCTGCTCGAGGATAAAGGCATCACCGCGGTTGTCGCCTCGGACCTCATCCGTGCCCGCGAAACCGCTGAGATCATCGCCCGTCACTTGGGGCTTGCGGTAACCGTCGATAAGCGCCTGCGTGAAACCCACCTCGGTGAGTGGCAGGGGATGACCTCCGCCGAGGTGGATGAGCAGTACCCCGGGGCGCGTGCGCTGTGGCGCCACGACCCCACCTGGGCGCCGCCGCAGGGCGAAAGCCGCGTCGATGTGGCCAACCGAGCCCGCCCGGTCATTGATGAGCTCATGCAGGAGCACTTCGACTGGGATGAAGGCGCGGTGCTTGTCGTCGCGCACGGCGGCGCCATTTCCGCGCTGACCTGCCACCTATTGGGCCTTGAGCACCACCAGTACGGGATTCTCTCCGGTTTGAAGAACACTCACTGGTCGCAGCTGACCGCGCGGCCCGAGTTCGATGCCGCTCGTCCGCTCTCCCCGCTGGAATTCACCCCGGAGAACGTCAGCCGCGCCCAGTGGTACTTCGACGGCTGGAACATGGGCGGCGCCGTTGTTGGTGGCGCCGGGGCGGACGTCTAGTGATTCGCGTCGTCACCGATTCCGCCGCGGGGTTGCCGGCGGATATCGTCGAGGAGCTCGACATCTGCGTCGTGGACCTGCACGTCATGGAAAGCCACGGCAAGGATGGCGCGGAGCTGTCCACCTCGGGTCTGACTGCCCTCGAATTGGCCGCTTTATACGGCCGTCAGATGGAGCGCTCCGGCGATGACGGGGTGCTAGCCATCCACCTGTCGAAGGAACTGTCCTCGACGTGGTCGGCGGCGGTGACTGCCTCCGGCGTTTTCCCCGACACCGTGCGCGTCATCGATTCCGGCACCGCGGGCATGGTCATGGGTGCCGCTGCCATGGCCGCAGCGAAGCTTGCCCAGGAAGGCGCCTCACTCGACGAGTGCTATGCCGCCGCCATCAACACCCTCGAGCGCGGGCACACCTTGGTCTATCTCAGCTCGACGGAGGAGCTGCGCCGTTCTGGGCGCATGTCCGCGGCCACGGCGATGCTGTCGACCGCGCTGCTGGCCACCAAGCCAATCATGGCGATTGAGGGCGGCAAGCTGGAGATGGTGGGCAAGACCCGCACCCAAACCAAGGCCTTTACCAAGCTCGTGGATCTGGTGGCCTCCCGCGCGGAGGGCAAGCCGGCGTTCATCGTGGTGCAGTACAACGAGGACAAGGTCTCGGCCCGCCGGCTGGAGGACTTGCTGCGTTTGGCCTTGCCGGATTCCTCCTTCATGCTGGTGCCGCTTACCGACGTCCTCGCAGTCCACGTCGGCCCCGGAGCCATCGGCGTCTCCGCAGTCTTTAGCTGACGGCGGAGCCGAGCTAAAGACGTTGTTGATGTCTTCAACAAGTTATCCACAGGCTGCGGCTTAAGCCCTCGACGGGGGTGCGGGCGCTGCGTAGCGTCGCGGGCATGAACGCCATTGCTGATCGCCTCCGTGACCTCACCCGCCCCACCGGGGAAGAAGAACTGCTCAACGTCGACTTTCCGCGCGTGCGCGTGCCACCCTGGCTGGCGCTTGTCGTAGCGGGGCTAGCCGGCGTTGCGCTCCTCGCCTGGCTGGGGCTGAGCCGCAGCGCGGAGAACCCTTATGAGGTGGCCGCGCCGAGCAGCGAGGTGGCGGCCGACATCGTGGTCTCCGTCGTGGGCGACGTCGAGCAGCCGGGCCTGGTGACCTTGGCACCGGGCGCGCGCATCAACGACGCCCTTGAGGTGGCACGCCCGCGCGTGCCCACCGACAACCTCAACCTGGCGCAGAAGCTTAACGACGGCGAACAGATCACCGTCGGCGCTCCTCCCGCTGCCCCAGGTGCCACGGCCGAAGACACTATCTCCCTCAACTCCGCCACCGCGGAGGAGCTCACTGAGCTTCCCGGGGTAGGGCCGGCCACGGCTGCGGCGATCATCGCGCACCGCGAGGAAGTCGGGAGCTTTACCACCGTGGAGCAACTCATGGACGTCTCCGGCATCGGCCCGGCGAAGTTCGCGAAGCTCAAGGACAAGGTTCGGCCGTGAGAGAGCTGCGGCTCGTACCCGCCGCGGTGGTCGCATGGTTGGCCACGCTCGCAGTACTTTTCGGCTACCCCTGGCTGCTGGGTGGGCTCGTGGCGTTCGCGTTCTTGGGCGGGCAGTGGCGCGGCCAGGGCATCTTGTGCGCGGCGAGTGGGGCCATCTTCGCCACCCTTGCGCATGTGCGCTCGGTGCGCGCGGCGGGCTTTCATTTTGGTTCGGAGGTGACGGGAAAACTTGCCGCCGAGCCCACCCAGACCGCCTCCGGATGGATGGTGCGCTTGCGCGTGCCCGGCTATCCGGCGCAGCTGCCGGTCTTCCTCAAGGAGGAACCGGAGGCCTTCAGCGGCTCCCTCGTTACGGTGCACGGTCACCCCGGTCCGTCTGACCGGGTAGGGGTAGGGCAGACCGTCTTCAGCGGTGAACTCACCGCGCACGCCCATAGCTGGACCGCCGCGGTGGCGGAGAACTTCCGCGCCGTGTGCGATAACGGCCTTATCCCTGGCATGGTGCTGGGCGATACCAGCCTGCAAAGCCCCGAGGACAAGCAGCTTTACATCGACACCGGGCTGTCGCACTTGAGTGCCGTGTCCGGCTCTAACGTCGCCATCGTGTGCACCGCGGCCGCGTTGGTGGTGCCGGGGCCGCGGGCGAGGGTGGGGGCGTCGGCAAGCGCGTTGGCGTTATTCGTGGCGCTGGTGGGGTGGGAGCCCTCCGTCCAGCGCGCCACCGTCGCTGGGCTGGCCGGTTTGGTGGCGGTGCTCCACTCCTCGAAGATGGAACCGCTCCATGCGCTCTCCCTCGGCGTGCTGTTCCTGCTCGCGGCGGACAGCGACCTAGCGGTCAGCTTTGGGTTCGCGCTCTCCGTGGCGGCGACCGCCGGCATCGTGGCGCTGACCCCGCTGCTGTTGCGCGTGCTGGGCACAGGTATTGTCGCCCGCGCCTTCGCCGTGGCCATCGCCGCGGATATCGTGACCATGCCGCTCATCGCGCTGATGTCCGGGCGGGTCTCGGTGGTCTCTGTCATCGCCAACGTGCTGGTGGCTCCGGTCGTGCCGGTCATCACCGTCGTGGGGCTTATCGCCGCCGCCCTGGCGCAGGTGGGGCTGGGCAGGCCGCTTGTGATCCTCATTGAGCCCTTGGCGGATTGGATCCACTTTGTCGCCTCCTCGATGCCCGTGACCACCGTGGCCGCCGGCCCTATTGCGGTCCTGTTGCTCGGCGGGTGGATCATCGCGGCGTTGCTAAGATGACAGGTATGTCTTCAGCCCCCGTGCACCTCATCCTCGGCGATGACGAATTCCTGGCCGAGCGCGCCCGCCTGAGTATCCAACACGGCGAAGTAACCAAGCTCAAGGCCTCCGAGGTGAGCGAAGGCGAAATCCTGGAAGCGACCAGCCCCTCCCTGTTTGGGGAGGACCGCGTCATCGTCATCAGTGATGTGGAGCGGGCCGGCAAGGAGGTCACGAAGATCCTCCTCGACGCCTGCGCCAACCCGATGCCCGGCATCACGCTCATTTTGATCTACTCGGTGACGGCGAAGACGCTGAAGAAAAAGAAGAAGCCGCCGGAGCTCATCGCGGCGCTGCGCAAGGCGGCCGAGGTGCATGAGGTCTTTTCCCTCTACCCGAACGAGCTCGCGCAGTGGGCCACCCGCGAGTTCGCCTCGCACGGGGTGCGACCGACCCCGGATGTGGTGCAGGCGCTTCTCGACGGCGTCGGCTCCGACCTCCGCGAACTCGCCTCCGCCATCTCGCAATTGGTCTTCGACACAGGAGGCAAGGTAACCCGCGAGGCGGTACACGCGTACTACGTAGGTGTGGCAGAGGTAGCCAATTGGGATATCGCGGATGCTGCTGTGGCTGGCCGCGTGGAGGCGGCGGTCTCCACGTGCCGTCGGGCGCTGCAGTTAGGGGCGAGCCCCGTGGCCATCGCCTCGGCGCTGGCTAACAAGGTGGGCAATATCGCGCGGCTTTACTCCGCGCGCGGGGATCAGTACTCGCTGGCTTCCCAGACCGGCATGGCGCCCTACGCGGTAAAACTCACCCAACCGGTGGCGCGGCGCTGGTCGGGGGAGAACATCACCAAAGCCGTGATCCTCATGGCGGAGCTGGATGCCGCGGTCAAGGGCCAGGGCGGGGACGAGGACTTCGCCATCGAGGCGGCCGTTAAACGGGTGGCGGAGCTAGCGCGCTAGACTAACCCTCCATGGATGACATCCAGAACTTTGCCACCAAGCTTTTTGACTTTGCCCGCAACGGCGATGCCACGCTGCTCGAGTACATCAAGCAGGGCGTCAACGTGGACATGGTAAACCAGGACGGGCAGTCCTTCATCATGCTCGCCGCCTACCACGGCCATGCGGAGCTGGTACGCCAGCTCGCCGCGGCGGGGGCCGACGTCAACCTCCTCAACGACCGTGGCCAGTCGCCATTGGCCGGAGCGATTTTTAAGAAAGAAGACGCGGTGATCGACGCCCTCCTCGACGCCGGCGCCGACCCCTCCGCCGGCCAGCCCAACGCCCTCGACTCGGCCCGCATGTTCGGCCGCGAGGACCTCCTCGAGCGCCTGTCATGAGCTGGTCCGCGTTTGCGGCCATCCTCCTGATGAATCTCGTCGGTGCGGCAGCACCCGGCCCTGACATCGTCCTAGTGACGCGCTATGCCACGCGCTCGCGCCGCCACGCCATTGCGGCGGCGACGGGCATCCAGGTCGGCGTGCTGTTCTGGTGCACGCTGACCGTGTTCGGTGCGGCCGCCCTGCTCACCGCCTTCCCCGGTGTCCTCTCGTTGATTCAGGTGATCGGTGGCTGTTTCCTGGTGTTTATGGGCGTGCTCTCCATTCGCTCCGGGCTGGAGCTGCGCAAGCAGCCGCCCGTCGATGAGGAGGAGGCGGCCGCACGCTTGGGGTCGGTGGGCAAGGTCTTCCGCACGGGTTTGGCTACCAACTTGTCCAACCCGAAGATCGTGCTCTTCCTCGCCGCTATGGTCGCCCCGCTGCTGCCGCCGCACCCGCCGGTGTGGGTATCGGTGGCACTGGTGTTGAGCCTATCGCTGTCGAGCTATCTGCTCTTCGTCTTTCTCTCGACGGTTATTTCCACCCGCGCGATTCGCCGCCGCCTCCTGGCCGCCGGCCCGTGGATCGACATAGCCTCCGGCGCCTTCTTCGTGGTGGCCGGCTGCGCTCTGGTGTGGGCCGGCATCCAGGCTGCCTAGGCCTGTTCCAGCAGCTCCGCGAGCCACTGCGACCATGCCGCGACCGTGGCGGAGCGGCGGCGCAGGGTCGAATCACCCAGGCCCAGGTTCGCCGCCCGCATGAAGACCATTGCCTCTTCTTTATCCACCGCTCGGCCCGTATCCACGACGTGCCGCACCATGTCCCGGAACACCGGGCGGCAGGCCAGTGCCTCGATGAGGGTGAGGTTGCGTTCATCGCGGGTGCCGTTGAGCTTGCTCAGGCCCAAGTAGCGGGCGGCGTTGGTGTAATAATCCGCCTGGCGTGGAGTAAAACCAAATTCCTCGGGCATCTCCGCCTTGGGCACAGGGTTCTCCAGCAAGCTGATGACCCGCGCAAAGGAGTCCGCCTGCGGAAAGGGAACGCGCGTGCCCTCGACCTGCGTGCGCGCCAGCACCGCGCGCACCGTCGCGTCGGTCACGCCAGACTCGCCCAAAACATAGCGCGCCGCGCTTACGAGCTCGATGCTGCGGAAGTCCTCCGGCTGTCTAAACGCGTAGCGGTAGAAATGGAAAATGCCGTTGGAGTAGACCAGGTACACCGGCACCACCTCTTTATCCAGAGCCAGCG
This sequence comes from Corynebacterium sp. HMSC074A09, assembly GCF_001811545.1. Lineage (NCBI taxonomy): Bacteria > Bacillati > Actinomycetota > Actinomycetes > Mycobacteriales > Corynebacteriaceae > Corynebacterium > Corynebacterium sp. HMSC074A09. Next base: position 42,836 of record NZ_KV805111.1, read on the forward strand.
AGAAGCGGCGGAAAGGGAAATAAAGCTGGCGGATGTTGAAGTCGGGGGAGAGGTGGTTCTTCGCCTCCACGAGCACGAGGTGTTCGGCGGATTCGAAGCCGGCATCGATCTCCATCTGGGCGCGGTCCACCACCACGTCGCGCCCGCCGATACGCATGGGCAGCGTGAGCGTCGACATGCGCCCGCTGACCGTCGGCACCAGCTTACCGCCCAGGAAATCTTCGAGCATGCCGCTTAAGCTCGCCGCGGTCAGTGCCGCTGCCTCCGAGGTCAGGTTCTCGAAGTCAATGGACTGGATGTGGCTCGGAACCGGCATCGACTTCAGCGGCCCGGCCTGCTCCGGGAAAGGCTGGTACAGGTCAAAGCGGCCAATCAGGTAGGCATCGCGGCGAATCGGCAGCATGGACAAACCGTGCTTTCGAAACACTTCGGGGCGCGCTGCCGAAAAGTCATGCTTGGCCATCAACCGCGGCTCGCGGCCCGATAGCTCCTTAAGCTTCGCGGCGGGCAATACCGCAAAGCCCTGGTCCGCGATGCCGGCGGCGATGTGGGGGTAAACGAGGTCCCAGGCGGCGTCGTTAAGCATAATTGCGCACGAGCACCTCATCGACCTTGCCGCGCTTCGAGGCCACGGAGTTCACCGCGCGCGTGGCCCCCACGATGTCGATGTGGTAGTCCGCGTACAGCTCCTTGATGAAGTCCGTCGCGGAATTCGACAGCAGGAACTTCACCCCGCGGGCGTTGAGGTCGTCGCAGGTTTCCTTCAGACGAATCTGGTCCGCGCGGCCAAAACCACCCGACTGGTAGCCGGTGAAATTGCTCGTGGGGTTGACCGGATCGTAGGGCGGGTCGAAGTAAACGAAATCCCCCTCGTTGGCCTCCACCGCGGCGTAGTCGCCGTTATAAAACGTCACGTCGTGGGAGGACAGGTACTCCGAAACCGCACGCAGATTGGGCTCATCGCAAATCTTCGGGTTGGCATAGCGGCCAAACGGGGCGTTGAACTGGCCCGAGTTATTCACCCGATAAAGCCCGTTGTAGCAGGTCTTATTCAAATAAATCGTGCGGGCGGCCCGTTCGACGGGGCTCAAGTGCGCAAAACCCGGCTCGCGGTCGCGGGCGCGCATCTCGTAGAAGAAATCCGAATCATTCGGATAGCCCTTTAACAGGGCGATGAGCTCGTCCACGTTATCGCGGACCACCTCGTAGACGGTGATGAGCTCGGTGTTCAGGTCATTGACCCGGGCGCGTTCGGGCGCCAAAGAAAAAAGAACCGCTCCGCCGCCCAAGAAAGGCTCGACATAAGTATCGAAGCTCTCGGGCAGCACGGAGTGGATAGCGGGTAGCAGCTGGCGCTTTCCCCCGACCCACTTCAGGAGCGGTTTCATTTAGGCCATCTTGTTGAAGGCGGTGGCCATGCCGGACTTCTTGTTAGCCGCGGTGTTGCGGTGGAAGACGCCCTTAGACACGGACTTGTCCAGTGCGCGGGAGGCAACGCGCAGCTGCTTCTCGGCTGCAGCCTTGTCACCAGCGGCGACGGCCTCACGGAACTTGCGGATCTCGGTACGCACGGCGGAGCGTACGGACTTGTTGCGCTGACGAGACTTCTCGTTGGTCAGGATGCGCTTCTGCTTGGACTTGATGTTTGCCATCGTTATACCTCTTAGAGTCGTAGGAATGTGCAACCGAGGAAGGCGGACCCAAGGTCCTGACCGCCAGCGTGCCCCGGCATCCCAAAAAATTTAGCAGGGCTCGGACCGAATCCCCAAATCAGGCCCAGTGATAACGCGAGCGCAGCCGGTTGGCAATGCGTTCGAAGCGGCGTTCCGGGAAGAGCGTGCCCTGTCGGCGGCATTGTTCCTCGGAGATTTCCAACACGCGGTCCATCCGCACCCAGCACTGCCGGCCGGATTCGTCCCATTCGCCGGTGCCGATATCGAGCCATTCCTCTTTGTTCGCGTGGCCCGGGTTGGGGGAGATGAGCAGACCCAGCACGGTGGTGCGTGTGCGCGAGACAATGAGCACGGCCCGCTCGCGCGGCGGGGACTGCTTGCCATCCGAGGGCGCCCACACCCAGACAACCTCGCCGGAGTCTGCCTGCCCGTCCATGTCGGGGGTGAAGAAAACGCTGCGCGGGTGGGCGGCGGCACACTCGACGCGAATGTCGGCGGCTTTGCGCGGTTCCGTCACGGAATCATTCTGGTTCAACCCCAAGCCTTCGGTGATGCGCTCGAGACCGACGTCGACAGGCTCAGGGCCTCCGATACCGAGAATGCGTGCCAACCTAGACATGTCGTCTATTCTAAACACATGTCTACAAACTTCGCGGCCACTACGTTTACGGATCCGTCCAAGATCCGAAACTTTTGCATTATCGCCCACATCGACCACGGCAAGTCGACGCTGGCTGATCGCATCCTGCAGTTGTCGCAGGTGGTGGAGGAGCGCGACATGCGTGACCAATACCTCGACAACATGGATATCGAGCGCGAGCGCGGCATCACCATTAAGGCGCAGAACGTGCGCCTGCCCTGGATTCCTCGCTCCGGTGAGTTCGAGGGCCAGGAGATCGTCATGCAGATGATCGATACCCCTGGCCACGTGGACTTCACCTACGAGGTCTCCCGCGCGCTGGAGGCGTGTGAGGGCGCCATCCTGCTTGTCGACGCCGCCCAAGGCATCGAAGCCCAAACCTTGGCCAACCTCTACTTGGCCATGGAAAATGACCTGGAAATCATCCCGGTTCTCAACAAGATCGACCTGCCCGCGGCCGACCCGGAGAAGTACGCCCTGGAGATTGCCCACATCATCGGCTGCGAGCCGGAGGAGGTGCTGCGCGTGTCCGGCAAGACCGGCGAGGGCGTGCCGGAGCTGCTCGATAAGGTGGCTGAGCTCATCCCGGCACCGACGTCCGAGTTCGGCGAGGATGCCCCGGCCCGTGCCATGGTCTTCGACTCCGTCTATGACACTTACCGCGGCGTGGTGACCTATATCCGCATGATGGATGGCAAACTGACCCCGCGCCAGAAGGTCACCATGATGGCCACGGGTACCAACCATGAGCTGCTCGAGGTGGGCATCGTCAGCCCCACCATGCAGAAGTGTAAGGGGCTGGGCCCGGGTGAGGTGGGCTACCTCATCACCGGCGTGAAGAACGTGCGTGAGACCAAGGTGGGTGACACGATTACGTGGGCGTCGAATGGCGCGAGCGAGCCCCTTAAGGGCTATGCCGACCCGAACCCCATGGTCTACTCCGGCCTGTTCCCCATCTCCCAGGCGGACTTCCCGGACCTGCGTGATGCGCTGGAGAAGCTGCAGCTTAACGACGCCTCCCTCACCTTCGAGCCCGAGACCTCCGTCGCCCTGGGCTTCGGCTTCCGCTGTGGATTCTTGGGCCTGCTGCACATGGAAATCACGCGCGACCGTCTGGAGCGCGAGTTTGGCTTGGACCTGATTTCCACGGCACCGTCGGTGACCTACCGCGTGGTGGCAGAGGACGGCGAGGAGTCCATGGTGCACAACCCGTCGGACTGGCCCGGCGGCAAGCTGCGTGAGGTCTACGAGCCGATCGTGAAGATGACCATCATCGTGCCGGAGGAGTTCGTCGGTTCGACGATGGAGCTGTGTCAGTCCAAGCGCGGCCAGATGGGTGGCATGGACTACCTGTCCGAGGACCGCGTGGAGCTGCGCTACACCATGCCCTTGGGTGAAATCATCTTCGACTTCTTCGACATGTTGAAGTCCCGCACCAAGGGCTACGCTTCCCTCAACTACGAGGAGGCCGGCGAGCAGCTGGCGGACCTGGTGAAGGTGGATATCCTCCTCAACGGTGACCCGGTGGATGCCTTCTCCGCCATCGTGCACCGCGATTCCGCGCAGTGGTACGGCAACAAGATGACGAAGAAGCTCAAGGAGCTCATCCCACGCCAGCAGTTCGAGGTGCCCGTCCAGGCGGCCATCGGCTCGAAGATTATCGCGCGTGAAAACATCCGCGCGATGCGCAAGGACGTGCTGGCCAAGTGCTACGGCGGCGATATCTCCCGTAAGCGCAAGCTGCTGGAGAAGCAGAAGGCCGGTAAGAAGCGCATGAAGTCCATCGGCTCCGTGTCCGTGCCGCAGGAGGCCTTCGTGGCGGCGCTGTCCACGGACGCTGAATAAGGAAGCCGTCGCCCATAGCACGGCATCGGGCCTGCAAAAGCCATCAGCGTGGTCACGGCCGGCACTGGTTGCACTGACGGCGCAGGCCCCACGCCCACGCGCTGGCGGAAGTTCACCCTCGCTCCGGCTCGCCCACGTCGAGGGCTGGATTGGTCCGCACGAGCTCGCATGATCTAGCTCTGTGGAAGGCAGAGCCCAACAGGCACTCAGCTCTGCGTATTACCTAGTTTGGTGCTCCGGCTGGGTCACTCGGCATTGAATGAGTAGCTGCCGGTGAGCTGGTTGTGGATTGTCACCGAGTAGTTCTGGCCGTTGGCGTTGGCACCTTCCACAAGCATGTCGAGCTCTTGGGCGTTGTAATAGCGGCTCAAACCCACGTACAGGATGAGCAGGAGGAAACC
>NZ_KV805112.1:0-23132 GCF_001811545.1 Corynebacterium sp. HMSC074A09
AAAATCAACGCACTCTAAAACCGGAAGGGCCACTAAAACACAGAAAGTGGCCAACCTCCTGCTGGGGGTTGACCACTGATAAGGAAAGGTCACTTACTTCTCTTCAGGGGTATCGACCTTGACGAACTGAATTGCCTGCCCATCTTTGACCAGTGCGATGGTGGTGTCATCGATGGAATAGACCTGTGGCTTCTTCGGAACGATGACGTTGAAATCGTGAACATCGACCATCACGTCCGGCTCGCAAGCCTTCATAGTGGTTATGACGTCTTTGATCTCTAGGGCGCCGGTGTCCTCCGCGATAGAGTATGTACCGTTACCGAGGTTACAACCATCAGAAACTCCTACGGTTCCATCCGGTTGGAAGGAAAGCCCGATCTTATCGTTCTTCTTCGCAACGAAGCTGCCGTTGAGAACCTCCTTGGCTTGTTCTGCCGACAGTGGCTCCGTGAGGCCCTCCACGTCCTCTACCTTTTCAATCAGGCCAGAACCTTCCGGCGCTTCTGGGTTTTCGGGGTTTTCCGGAGCAGGCTTCGAGCTACCAAACAGTGTGGAGCTCAGCTGTGCCAGCTCACCGGAGCTGGAGCCGAAGGAGATTCCAGAAGAAGGCTCTGCTGCGGAGGCAACCCCGGTTCCGAGTGCCGTGCCAGCGAATGCGGCGAAGGTTGTGGCGATGGTTACTTTCTTGAATCTGAGTGACAACATGGCCCTGAAGCTATGCGGGATAGTTTCCTATGGCAATGTTTTTCATGCATCTCCTATGATGTTGACATGTTCTCCCAATGTCGCCGGAGGCCAGTTTTCCCCGCTTGCCACAGCCATGCTGGCAGCAGAAAACACCTGGTTGAACCACTAAAACCAGATTAAGAGGTGCGCTTGACGTAGCCCATCCGCGGCCGGAAGCCCTGCGGATGTTTCATCTGCGCCACAGCATCCCCGATGATCATACGGTGGCGGGCGCTGACGGACGTCGGCATCTGTGCCACCGAAAACCACTGCGCGGCCACGTTCTCCTCATCGGAGATCACCGGCTCCGCATCATCCGGGACGGAGACACGGATGGCGGTATCTATGAACATGCACTCATCACCGTTGGGGTAGACCACGGGGCCGACCTGGCCCACGCCGAGGAGCGCTTCGATGCGACCATCGAGGCCAATTTCCTCTTTGACCTCCCGCAGTGCGGTCGTCGTAATCTCCTCCCCCGGCTCACAGATACCGGAGATGGGAGCCCACGTGCCATTATCGGCACGCTGGGCAAGCAGCACTGAAGGCAGCTCCCAGATAGCGGAACCCGTGGGCACGGCCCGCACGATAACCGCGGTCACGCTGGGCAAAAAGAGCTGGTCGTGACCAATTTTCTCACGCAGGGACACAATAAAATCAGGAGTGGGCATGGGCACCATCTTAGCGCCTTAAACCTGATCCAGAATCTCCGGCAGAAGTTCCTCGATCTTGGAGGCAGGTGTAAACGACATCTGCGCTTCCGAACCATCCGCGCACCCCTCACTGCTGGCTGCCGCATCAGTGGTGCCCGAGAGAACCCCCACGATCACGTCCTCATAAGGGCTGCCCTGCGCGCCATACACCGGGGCTCCTGAATCGCCATGTGTGGAGCACACCTGGGCGCGCGCCGCGACGGTCTCCACCGTGCGGTCATCAAACTGGAGTTTGCCCTGCCCTTCACGGTGCGTCAGCGGGCCGCAGGTCTCACCGGTGATGCGGCCCAGCTTGCAGACGCTGTCAGGCAACATGTGTTCATCCGCCGCGACAACGGTGGTGGGCATGTCCCGCGGGACATAAAATTCAGCCTCCCTGGTGATCTCCACCAAAGCGAAATCCAGCTGGTGTGTTTCCGGCGCGCTGAGATCGGAGTAGATAATGGTGCCGACGGGCTCTGCCGGGTAGACAAATTCACCGTCGGCAGCGCCTGCCCACACGGTATCCCCCGGCTCACCGCAATGGGAAGCGGTGACGGCGATGGTGCGGGCATCGTCAAGCACGAAGCTCCACGCCACCGTGCACAGGTTGAAGTCAAAGGCTTCGCCGGGCACGGGCTGCGTGGTCGAAATATCCAACGCTGCGCCCGGTGGCACCGGGGAGGCATCCGGCGAATGCACCTGCGGCTCAGCTGGCGCCACGGTGGAGTAGACAGCTGAGCTGGAGGCTGCCTTCTGTACGGGTCCGGCTCCCATCGGCACGGTGCACCCGGCCAGCGCCAACCCCGCTGTGCTCAGTATCCCAAGGAGGCGCCGGCTAGTCTTCCGTCGCGGATGCAGCCTCACCCGAGTCCGCCTTATTCTCCTTATTTTCTTTCTCCATCTCAGCGACCTGCTTCATGTCGCGGATGAACTTCTCCGGATCAAACTCGGTGAAGTACTCCGGGCCCGAGAATTGTTCCTGTCCCATTGTCTTAAACCTCCGTGTTGCTGATGTACTGCGTGATGTAGTCCTTCACCGCCGCCGCATCATTGGGCAGATCCGTCACATGGCGCTCGGCGTCCAAGATGCCGGCGAAACGCTCCGGCACCTCCGGCTCGCTGCCGATGGCCTCCTTGATGGTCTCCGCAAACTTCACCGGCAGGGCGGTCTCTAGGCAGATGATGGGGGTGTCGACCCCATATTCTTCCTGTACCGCGCGGGCGACCTTGATGCCGTCCGCGGTGTGCGGATCCACCAGCACGCCGTAGCGCTCGTGGACATCCTTGATGGTGGCGAGGCGATCCGCGTGGGTGGAGGAACCGGACAGGAAACCGTACTCCGCGTGGGCGGCCTCAAGCGCCTGCTTATCGACGTTAAAGCCGCCTTCCTTCACCTTCGTCCCGAACAGCTCCTTGATCTGTGCGGCATCGCGGCCCAGCAGATCGAAGGCGAAGCGCTCGAAGTTCGACGCACGGGAAATATCCATCGACGGCGACGAGGTCTTGTGGGTTTGCTCCGAGGAGCGCGGACGGTAGCTGCCGGTGCGGAAGAACTCATCGAGCACGTCGTTTTCATTGGTTGCCACAATGAGGCGGTCGATGGGCAGCCCCATCTGGCGAGCGATGTGGCCGGCGCAGATATCGCCGAAGTTGCCGGTAGGCACGCTGAAGGAGACTTTTTCGGTGTTTTCCGTAGTGACCTTGAGGTAGCAGTTGATGTAGTAGACCACCTGCGCCATGAGGCGGGCCCAGTTAATGGAGTTGACCGCACCGATGCGGTTCTCGGCTTTGAAGTTGGCGTCGGCCGATACCGCCTTGACCACGTCCTGGCAATCATCAAACACACCATCCAGGGCGATGTTGCAGATATTCGGATCATCCAGCCCGAACATCTGGGCCTGCTGGAACGGCGTCATACGCCCGGCCGGGGTCAGCATGAAGACGCGGATACCCTTGCGCCCGCGCATCGCGTACTCCGCCGAGGAACCGGTGTCACCCGAGGTTGCACCCAGAATGTTGAGGGTTTCGCCGCGGCGGGCCAACTCGTATTCGAAGAGCTCGCCCAACATCTGCATGGCCATGTCCTTGAAGGCGGCCGTTGGCCCCTCAGAGAGGTGGCCAATGTAGAGGCCCTCCCCCAGTTCGCTAACGGGGACGATTTCCTCGTGGTCAAACTTGGGGTAGGTGTAGGCGCGCTGGGCAATTCCTTCGAGGTCTTCTGCGGGAATATCATCCACAAAAAGCTTGAGCACTTCCGCGGCCAAGGCCGCGTAGCCACCCTCCGCCAGCGTCTGGCGCCAGTTAGTCAGGGTGGCGTCATCGATGCGGGGGTAAGTTTCCGGCAGGTAGAGGCCGCCATCAGGGGCCAGACCTCCGAGGAGGATATCCGTAAAGGAGGCGGGCTGGCGGTCGGTATCGCGGGTCGAAATGTACTTCACCCCCTGCATCTTAGTTGGTGACGCGTAAAGTATCAGCCATGTCGGTTCCTCATCCTCGCAATGTAATTACCACTAAGGCTCTCTCCGTGTGGGTAGCTGCGGTGTTGGTCTACATCGTGGCAATTACCGGCCGCACATCTTTTGGCGTCGCGGGGCTTGAGGCCATTGATCGCTTCGAGGTCGATGCCTCGCGCATTGCTGTTTTCACCTCTGTACAACTGGGCATTTATTCACTGGCGCAGATCCCGACGGGCATGCTCATCGATAAGTTCGGCCCACGGCGCTTGCTCGTCATTGGCTCCATCATTATGGGTCTCGGCCAGGTACTTCTCGGTTTCACGAGTAATTATTGGGTAGCCATCGCCGCCCGCCTGCTCATCGGCGCGGGTGATGCCACCGCCTTCCTGTCGGTGATGCGCATCCTGCCTTACTGGTTCCCGCTGCACCGCACCCCCATGTTCACGCAGGTCACCTCCTCCCTGGGACAGCTGGGTCAGTTTATCTCTGCCCTACCTTTTGCCATGCTTCTGGGCTGGGGCGGATGGACCTTGGCCTTCGTTACCTTGGGCGCGGTGGGCATTCTCATCGCTGTCGCCGCCGCGGTGGCAGTTGCTGATTCCCCGGAAACGCTCGGAATCGTAAAGAAGCCGAAGGAAAAGCCGAACGCGCAGCCAGAGAGCATGGGCGCACTGCTCTCCCAGGTTTTCCGTTCGCCCGTGGCCTGGCAGGCATTCTTCATTCACTGGGTCGGTCTTGCCGCCACCAACGTGTTTGTCATGCTGTGGGGCATGCCCATGATGACGGCGGGCATGGGATTTTCCAAGACCAGCGCCGGTTGGGCCCTGACGTGGTTTACCGTGTGCATGGTGCTGGTAGGCCCCCTGCACGGCAGGTTATCGTCCAGGGCCAGAGGTTTCCGCCCCTGGCTCGCCTTAGGATTTGTGGCTGTGCATTGCACGGTGTGGGTCCTGTTCTTCCTCTTCGGCGGCAGCTACCTCTCACTGATCATCCTCATCAGCGTGGTGTCCTTGTGCACACCGGTGGCAAATTATGGATTCGACATTGTCCGCGAAAACCTCGACCGTAAGGTGGTCGCCACAGCAACGGGCCTGGGAAACATGGGCGGCTTCCTGGCCACAGTCATCGGCGCCCAGCTGGTCGGCGTAGTACTGGACCACTTGGGCAATGGGCCGGATTATCCGTTCTCTGATTTCCAGCTTGCCGCTTGGGCAGTCTTCGGTGTGTGGTGCATCGGCATAGCAGGTGTCCTCATCACGCACGTCCTGCGCAGCCGGGGCGAGGAGGACGGCCCGCACGCCAAAATCATCCAGGTGAGTTAGTACAAGGCTGGGCTACTGGAGGGACAGGGCGCTCAACGAAGCCTCAAGGGGCACCCCGTTGGCCACTTCGAAGACGCCCAGCCCGCCGCCGATGGGAACGAGGATGGCGATGCTCACTCCCACTGCGGTCCTGAGAAGCTCGCGCAGTTTTCGTCGTTTCTCCACTTCAACGCACCAACCTTTATCGTTTCGTTATCTGTGCGTGTGAGCTTAAGAGCCATGGCTGCAAGGCAAATCCTCGTTGACTGCGCATCTCCTGCCAGTCCCTGTGACTTCAGTGCCAGCGTTGCCAGCTGGGACTATTCAGCCGGGGTCGACTCCACGAAGATCGGCCCCTCCACCGGGGCGACGATGCCAGCGTCGAAGGCAGAGAGCGCCCCCTTGGCCTCTTCCTTCGTGATGGCGCCCGCCTCAACGGCCTTGTCCAGATCGGCTTCGAGGACCTGGCGGGACCTGTACCTATCCGACGCCACTGAAAGCAGGCCACGCGGGACCGATTCCGACGGGATCCCCAGCGCCTCCGCCAGGGCCACGATGCGGTCATTTTCGGTGGGGTCGAGGTGGACATTCACCGACTGATCCTGCGGCACGCCACCATTGACGACCTGCTCCACCGTCAGTGCTCCCTCCGGTACGTGATTCCTCTCCGTGACCCACCAGCCTGCGCCGACGACGGTGATGACGGCCGCCACCACGAGGACCCATACGGCGATGATCTGCTTGGACTTCACGGGCATAATTCTAGGCTTCCCTATAGCTCATCGGATTAATCCACGCTCGGCCCAAACGTCCCAAAGGAAGTCCCGTGCGGAGGGTGCGGTGGATCAAGGCGCTCAGAGAGGGCATCGATGATGGAACGGATGGTGGACTCCGCTGCGGAGCGGTCAAGGTTGGTGCGACGTGGCGTATCAGGTTTCGAAACGTCGGGGCGGACGCGAGGCTTGGCGACGTCCACGTGCATCACCGTCCCCTCCACGCTCAGCGCGGCTGCGGGATCACACCCAGCAGCGCGGGCCGCGGCAAGGAAGGCTTCAAGGTCCGCGAGGGTGGCATCGCTCAAGTCGAGGGATAGGTTGAGGCTCATAGTGTGCTCCTTAGAAGGCTGGGAAAGTAACTGCTGCCCAGGCTATCGGCTTAGCACCGGTATGAACAGGGCACGGAACCAAGATCAGGGATAGATCCGGGTAGGCTCAGGGCCCGGCTAAGGGGGTAGGACAGCTGCTTTTAGTCGTGCTCGAAGGATTCCGCCTCCCCCCAGAACACCTCGTCGACCACCTTGCGGGCGTGGCGGGTGATCTTGAGGTAATGGTCGAGAAAATCCTGGTTATGTTCGGGATCCCACCCTGCAGCGCCAGCCACCTGCGCCAGCTGCGGCCCCGGTGCCGGCAGCTGGTCCACGCGCTTGCCGCGAACCAATACCAAAGCGTTTCGGGCATCGGTGGCCAAGAGCCAGGCCTCCCGCAGCTCCTGTACCTGGTGCACGGGTATGACTTCATTGTCTTCGAGGGCATCGAGGACGCGCAGCGTGGACGGCTCATGCAGCGCCGGTACCTCGTGGGCATGCATCATTTGGAGCAGTTGGACGGTCCATTCGATATCCGTCAACCCACCGCGCCCCAGCTTGGTATGGGTATTGCGGTCCGCGCCGCGCGGTAGGCGCTCATTGTCAACGCGCGCCTTCATGCGACGAATGTCACGAATGGTCTTCTCGCTCACGCCCTTCGGCGGATAACGGAAAGCATCCACCATGGTGAGGAAACGCTGGCCAACGTCCTCATCACCCGCCACAAAGGCAGCGCGGAGCAGCGCTTGCATCTCCCACGGCTCGCCCCACTGTGAGTAGTAGCGCTCATAGGACTCAATGGAGCGCGCGACCGCTCCCGAGCGCCCCTCTGGCCGCAAACCTAGGTCAACGTCCAAGGGCGGATCGCCGGACGGTTTTGCCAGGCGGCGGCGCAGCTTCTCAATGATGCCGATGGCCCAGGGCAGCGCTTCCTCTTCGGGGTTGCCTGCAACTGGCTCCGCTACCACGATGACATCGGCATCCGAACCGAAACCTAGCTCCATGCCACCGAGCCGCCCCATGCCGATCACGGCGATGCGAGCCGGTGGTTCGTCATTGTCGTTCTCCAGCCGCCATGCCCTGACCTCGGCGCGGAGCGCTGCCTCCAACACCGCATTCCAGATGGTGGACAGCTCGTAACAGACTTGCTGAACCGGCAGGAATCCCAGAAGATCCGCTGCGGCAATTCGTGCCAACTCCGCGCGGCGAAGAGACCGCGCGACCGAGACGGCCTTGTCCGGATCCGCATGACGCTTGGTGGAATTGACCAAAGCAGAGGACACTTGCTCGGGTTTGGTTTCCAGAAGCTTGGGCCCCGCCGCGCCGTCGGAGAGCTGCTTGACGACGTCTGGCGCCCGAATGATGAGCTCCGACGTAAACGGCGAGGTGCCCAGGATTTTCATGAGGCGCTGGCCGACGACGCCTTCGTCGCGAAGCATGCGCAGGAACCAGGTACGGTCGTAGGCTGCTTCCGAAAGCTTGCGGTAGTTCAACAAGCCCATGTCTGGATCCGCGGTGTTCGAGAGCCACTCCATCAACGTGGGCAGCAAAATGGCCTGGATGCGAGCCTTGCGCGACTGGCCCGCGGCCAAAGAAGTCAGATGCTCGAAGGCTCTGTCCGGATGGCGATAGCCCAGCGCTGCCAGCTGCAGTAGGGCTGCCTCGCGCGACAGCTTGAGCTCGTCCGCCGACATCGATGCCACGGAATTGAGCAGCGGGCGATAGAACAAGCGCGAGTGGAGCTCAGAGATAAGCAGGCGAATCTTCCGGAGATGGATGTTCATCCGATCCGCCGCCGACTGGTGGCCCTGCGGGTGGAAACCCGAGTTGATGGCCAGCCACTCGAGCGCCGTGTTGTCATCCTTCGCCGGCAACGTATGTGTTCGGCGGAAACGCTCCAATTGGAGGCGGTGCTCCAGAAGACGAAGAAACTCGTAGGCCTCAATGAGCTGGGTGCCATCCTCGCGCCCTACGTACCCGGCGCGCACGAGTGCGGCGAGCGCATCGACCGTCGCGAGCGTGCGCAACGATTCATCCGAGCGACCGTGCACCAACTGGAGCAATTGGACTGCGAACTCTACATCGCGCAGACCGCCCTCCCCCAGTTTGAGCTCGCGAAGGCGCATCTCTTCCGGGACGTTCTCGAGCACGCGGCGGCGCATAGCCTGTACGTCTTCAACAAAGGACTCCCGTTGCGAGGCAGTCCACACCATGGGCCCGATCTGGCTCACATAATCCTTGCCTAGGGGTAGGTAGCCGGTCTGCGGTCGCGCCTTCAGTTGTGCCTGAAACTCCCAGGTCTCCGCCCACCGCTTGTAGTAGGCCACGTGCGAATCCAGAGTTCGGACGAGAGCGCCGGATTTTCCTTCCGGACGCAGGTTGGCGTCGACCTCGAAGAAGCAGGCCGAGCCGATTCGATTGAACTCCGATGCTAGGCGCGTAACCTTCGGCGTCGCCTCCGAGCCCACGAAGATAACGTCCACATCGGAGATATAGTTCAACTCCCCCGCGCCACACTTGCCCATCGCAATAACCGCCAGCTGTGCATCGAGGGGCTCGTCGCCATAGACCACACGGACCGCACCCGCGAGTGCGGCCGTCAAGGCGGCATCTGCGAGAGCCGTCGTCAGCCTGGTGACCTCTCGGAAACCTACTCGTGGTTGCGGCCGCGACTGCCCCTTGCGGGAGTGGAATGTACCGGCGAGGTCATGGGCCGCGATGCGCATCATCAGCGTCCGGTATGCCACCTTGAGCGATGCTTTGTGGTCACCAGGGGATGCGCGGTAGGTGCCGGGCGATGTCAGCTCGGGGTTCGCCGTGTCTGGGCGGTCTGGTTGCTCTGCGTACGTCGCCGGTTCCGCCCCCACCTCGCCCAATAGTGTGTTCAGCATTTCCGTTGGGGTAGGCAACGGGCGCTGCAGTTCTTGCCAGGTCTCCGGGTGGGCGGCGAGGTGATCACCGAACGCCGAGGATCCGCCCAATAGGGCGAGCAGCCGAACTCGAAGGGTTTCGTCTTCACGCATCGCCGGCCCAATCTCAGGCGCTCCCTCAAAGATCCTCATCAACGTGTTGAGGGCCATGTCGGGATCACCGGTTCCGGCCAGTGTCCACAGCAGCTCCAGGGATTCCGGACTATCCCACTCGAGACGGGAAAGATCCTCCGCAGCAGTTGGCCGGGTAAGGCCGAGAGTCGCCGGGGACGGTACTGACACAGGACGCATGCTTCTCCTAGAAGTTCAGGTTGTTGCGCAATTCGAATGCGGTGATCTGTTGCTGGTACTCATGCCACTCGTCCCACTTTGCGCGCAGGAAGTATTCAAAGACGTGCTCGCCAAGGACCTCTGCCATGAATTCGGAGCGTTCAAACTCTCGGAGTGCTTGGTCCAAGCTGCTGGGCAGGTCCTTGTACCCCATCGCCCGGCGCTCACGGCGGGTCAACTGATGGACATTGTCCTCGGCCGGATCACCGAGCTCGTAGCCTTCCCTGATACCGCGCAATCCGGCGGCCAGGAGAACCGCATATCCCAGGTAGGGGTTCATCGCTGAGTCTAGAGAGCGGATCTCCACCCGCCGCGACATTTCCTTGGACAGGCGGTAGGTCGGTACTCGGACGAGGGCCGAGCGGTTGGACACGCCCCAGGTCACCGACCCCGGGGCTTCGCTGCCAAACATCAGGCGCTTGTAAGAGTTGGTCCACTGGTTGGTGATCGCCGTCATTTCCACTGCATGCTCAAGAATGCCGGCGATGAACTGCCGTCCCGTACTGGAGAGGGAAATCTCATCGTCGGGGTCGTGGAAGGCGTTGGAATCGCCTTCAAACAGGCTGAGGTGGGTGTGCATTCCCGATCCCGAGCGGTCTTCGAAAGGCTTGGGCATGAATGTGGCATGCACGCCTTGCTGGGAAGCCACCTCCTTGATGAGGTAGCGGAACGTCATGATGTGGTCTGCCATGGACAGCACATCAGCATGACGCAAGTCGATCTCCTGCTGCCCGGGTGAGGTTTCATGGTGGCTGAATTCCGTAGCGATGCCCATGGATTCCAGTGCATACATCGACCGGCGGCGAAAACTCGGGGCGTTATCGTGGGTGGCTTGGTCGAAGTAACCGCCGTTGTCGGTGGCAATGAGGTTGTTGATATCACGCGCATCCTCAAGGAGATAAAACTCGATCTCCGGTGAGGCCTTACACGTGAACCCTTCATTGGCCGCCTCTGTGACCTGCCGGCGCAGGATGTGGCGTGGATCCACCAGGGAAGGGTGCCCATCGGGCTGGGTAATGTCGCAGAACATGCGCGCTGACAACAGCTCTGGCTCTTCCTTATCGAAGGGCATGATCTGGAACGTTGAGGGATCCGGCATGGCGATAGTATCGGCCTCTGAGATACGGGAGAATCCCTCCACCGAGGAGCCATCGAAGCCAACACCTTCCTCGAAGGCAGATTCCAATTCGGAGGGGCTCATCACCACAGATTTCAACGCCCCCAGGATGTCAGTGAACCAGAGGCGAATGAAGCGGATATCGCGTTCTTCAACTGTACGAAGGACGAATTCGTGTTGGCTGTTCATGTTTTAAACCCTACCGCCGCGCACCGAAGCCGCGGCTGGGCGTTTGCTGTTTTGCCCCCGCAGCGTCACCTATCGGCCCAGTTGGCAAGAGTAACTCGGGGGAAAATTTTTTCGACCTTCCAAACCCTTGTCGCTGTCACATGCTTGAATGGCCCCATATCCAAACTGATGTACGAACAAAGATAGGAATGTGATTTCCATGAACACCAACCACGCAACACTGAGCAAGCAAGGACTCGACCTCATTATCCGAGCGGCCCAGCGAGGATGGTCTCCTAAGGATCTTCTTCACGTCGTGGGCAACTTTTGCCACCCACTCATTTATCGTGCCGCCGGCCACGTGCCCGCACAGATTAGTTCCACTGCGTTGCGCAAAGAGTGGTTGAGCCTCACTCCGCCTGCTTCGATGACCATGTCCACCGATGAACTGACGCGACTCATCGAAGCAACCATGTTGCTTCCCTTACTTCGTGACGTTGACGTGCTCGTGCCTGAGAGAAATAGCTCCCAGTCAGCGCATGGCAGCAAGGAGGATAAAATCCGCACCAAAATCTCCCACCTTCTGCGGAAGGCCGAATCCACTCCCTACGAGGAAGAAGCCAGTGCACTCATTGCCAAGGCACAAAGCCTGCGGCAACGACACCGGATCGATGGTGCTCTCGACGCTTCGCCCAGCTCCGTAGTTTCCACGCGCCTTCATATCAGTGCTCCCTATATCAAGCACAAGACCACACTTCTTAGCGTCATCGCGGATCGCAATGGATGCACTGTGCTGCAACTTCACCCCAAAGGGATCATCACAGTCTTCGGCGCTAAAGAGGACGTCCACCATGTCACCGACCTCTTCGCTTCACTTCTTCGGCAGTGTGAGTGGCACATGCACCACGGAGAACACGCGAAAAGCGCACGCCAAGACGGCAATGTTGCAGCTTTTCGCCGAAGCTTCATTTTGTCTTATGCCACCCGAATCGGTCAGCTCTTAGATGAGGCAAACACCACGCTGGGGCCACAAAGTACAGACGCGACGGCTTCCACAGCACGCAATCCGGGGGTTGGGCATGATGCAGTAGTCGTTGCCCACCACTCTTTATCAACGGTGGAAGATCGTCGGCGTAGCGCAGAAGCGGTAGTAGATCAGCTCTTTCCCAACGCCCGCACCATATCTTTAGCTATGGGGAGCCGAGCAGG
This sequence comes from Corynebacterium sp. HMSC074A09, assembly GCF_001811545.1. NCBI lineage: Bacteria > Bacillati > Actinomycetota > Actinomycetes > Mycobacteriales > Corynebacteriaceae > Corynebacterium > Corynebacterium sp. HMSC074A09. Next base: position 12,017 of record NZ_KV805112.1, read on the forward strand.
CGTGTCCGCCGGGGCCTCCGCTGCGGAAAGGTCTCATTTAAGTGGTGATTCCTCAGGGCTGGCAGGACGTGCCCAACTCATTCGTTAGGGCGGGCTCAAAGGCTGGCACAAGTGCTCTAATGACTAGGTAAACTAGATGGAAGTGTAGAGGTTTTGTGCCTCCTCTTTAAATTTTCGCTCCCCGACGAAGGTGTGTACATGTCTCCGAAGACGTTCCTTGAAATCGAAGCCAAGTTCGCCGTGGATGAAGCCACGCCAGCGCCCGATCTCACCAACCTCGACGAGGTTGCCCGAGTAGCAGAAACCCGCCACCAATCATTGTCGGCGATCTATTACGACACGGAGGACCTTCGCCTTACCCACGCCAAGATCACGCTGCGCCGTCGCACCGGTGGAAATGATGACGGTTGGCACATCAAGATCCCCGGTGCCGAAGTCCGCACCGAAATTCGTGCCGAACTCGGCGAACCAATTGATGGCAAGTACGAGGTTCCCGCCGAGCTTCTCCACCAGGTTCGCTCAGTGATCCGCAATCATCCGCTGGAGCCCATTGCACAGGTCGACAACAACCGCACCGAATTGCTCCTTGTCAACGCCGATGACCAGCCGGTCGCTGAGTTCTGTGATGACCATGTCACCGCCTTCTCCTTTCTTCCGGGTGGCTCCCAGAGCACCTGGCGTGAGTGGGAAGTCGAGCTCGCTGGGGAGCTCCCCGGCACCAAGGAAGGCGGCGCTCTACTGCGGCACGCCACTTCCCTACTGATTAGCTCTGGGGCTCGGGTTTCTTCCTCGCCGTCCAAGTTGAAGTCGGCATTGGGTGAATCCGTCAACAATGTCGAGCTTCCCCCGTCACTTGCCACGTCCAACGTGGAGCCGGGCTCGCCCGCGGCAGCGGTTGTGGACGCATTGAAAGCCAACCGGGACAAGCTCGTCGAATATGATCCACGGGTTCGCCGCGATGAGTGGGATTCGGTTCACCAAATGCGCGTTGCTACCCGTGAACTGCGCAGCCACCTGCAGACCTTCCACGGCATTGTGGTGGGCCCCGAAATCGAGCGCATTGAGTCAGATCTGAAGGAACTTGCGGCCATGTTGGGCGTCGCCCGCGACGCCGAGGTCGTGGAGGAACGTTGGCAGAACCTCCTCGCGTCCGAGGATTCCGACGTCCTCGATGAAGCCACCCGCGAACACATTGCTCACGACATGGGCCGCGCCTACCGCCGCGCGCATCGCCGAGTCATCGCCGCGCTCGATTCCGATCAATACTTGGCTCTGCTCGATGCATTGGATGCCTTCCTCTCCGACCCGCCGGTTGCCGGTGAGGACACGCCCGCTGACGCCGACAGCACCTCTGCCAGCGACGAGGCGGAAGACTCTTCGGTCGATGATTCGGCGTCCGCTGACTCCACTGAAGAACAAGAGTCAGCAAAGGTCTACGAGCCGAAGCACGCCAAGCCTGATGAGGACGAAGAGCCCCACGATCTTGATACGGTGATGGCCCTGCACCTCAAGCAGGCTTATGACAAGCTGGTCAAGCGCCACAAGAAGGCAGTCTCCAACTGGGATAATACCGAGCTGACGCTACATGAACGTGAAGAGTACTTCCACGATATGCGCAAGGCAGCAAAGAAACTGCGCTATGCGGCGGAGGCAGCTGGTTCCGCAACCTCGTTGAAGACGAAGAGCCTCTACAAGGCTTGCAAGCAGATGCAGTCAGTCTTGGGAGACTTCCAGGATTCGGTGACCTCTCGCGACAAGCTGCTCGAACTGGCAGAGACCGCGCGCCGCCGAGGCGAGGACACCTTTGGCTATGGTCTGCTCTACCAGCGTGAGCGCGCCATCGGTTTGGAAGCGCTCAACGCCTACTCGGAGAGCTTCAAGGCCATCAAGTCTGCGTTCAAGCCGCTGCGCAAGAAGCTGCGTTAATTCCTCCCCGCTGGGCGCGCTGCAGCGCCCGACAGGTGGAACAAACTTTTCAACGGCCCACTCCGTCGCGTTTCTCGCGAGGGGGTGGGCCGTTGGCTTTGAGCTACCGTCGCTCAATGGGGCGTCCTGCAGGAGTCCTGCAGGACTTTAGTAATCGTCTTCAGCAGCGTCCTCGGCATCAGCCGCAGCAGTGCGGGCTTGCGCGATTTCGATGGCGCGCTCGGCTTCCTCGCGGGAATCATAGGGGCCCATGCGGTTCTCCCAACCAGACACCTTGCCCTGGGTCACCTCACCGGTGGACGGGTCGTAGAACCACTTGTTATCAGCCTCGGCCATTGTTTTCTCCATTCTTTTAGGCGCTCGATCAGTGCACCCCACACTACAGACCGCCCATCGACTACGCCCGTTAGAATAGATAGGTCACCTACCTCCTGCCCCGTTTACAGGCAGGATCTCGCCACCAGCAAAGGAGAACCTTCCCGATGCCCCTGTGGACTGCCCCTTCGACCCCGGCCGTCGACCGCGTTCGCGCCGCGCACAGCGACAACATCGGCGCCGAGCCGGCGCATGTCGCCAGTGCCCCAGCCACCTGGGCACTCATCGGCGAGCACATCGACCACTACGGCGGCATCACCATCATGGGCCTGGCTGATCTCCGCGCAGCGGTAGCTGTAAGCCCTCGCAGCGATGGCATCGTCAACGTTCGGCTCGAGCACACCAACGGCGAGACCCTTGAGGACCAGATTTCGCTGGAGAAAGTCTCCTCCCTCGCCGCGGAACAGCAGCCCGGCGTCGATTCCGAAGGCCAGCCCATCGAGCCCCCAGCGCCCGAGGGCGCCATCGCAGCGCGCCTCGGCGGCATCATCTACACCATGATCAACCGCCAGCTCCTCACCCGCGAGACCGCCGGCGCCGACATCACCGTGGTCAACGATATCCCAGATTCGACCGGGCTCGGAGCCGCCGCAGCCATTGATATCGCGACCGCTTTGGCCTTGCTCGGCGGCGCGGACGATCCCCACGATGCTCCTCTTCGCGCCCGGATCGCAGAGGTATGCTCCCAAGCTGTCGGCACCTTTGCCCGCTTCCCTGCGCTGCGGGCCCGCCACTCCGCCGCACTGCGTGGCGCGGGTGACTCCATCACCATCATCGACTACGCTGACGGTTCCGTCACCCAGGCACCGCACGTGGTCAACAAGGACATCGCAGCTTTTGCCCTCGCCGTCCCCGGTGACTTCGATTCCGCTGAGGCTGTTGCCGAAATCCGCGCTCGCGAGCGTTTCATTGACGCCGCCTGCCGCGCCTTCGGCACTGCATCGCTGCGCCTCCTGCCGGATGCGCCCCAGCGTGTCCTCGAGTGGCTCGCCGCCGTCCACAAGGTGCACGGCCCCGAAAACCAGCCCACCATCGACCAAGCCACAGCATGGCTGACTTTCTACTCGGAAGAAACCGAGCGAGCCGAGGGAATTGCCCGCGCCTTGCGCTCACGCCGCGGCACCGAGCTCTTCCCACTGCTTACCCAATCGCAGTCAGCCTTGGCCACGGTCTATGGCTTCAACTCTGCGGAAAAACTCGCACAACTGGCCACCGCCCGCGGCGCCGTCGCGGCGCGCTCCGCCCACGCCGGGACATCAACCGCGGTTATTGCCTACGTCCCAAGCACCAAGGCCCCGAACTTCGCGGCCGACCTCGCCGAGGACGGCCTGCTTGTCGTCCCCCTATCGGCCGGTGCCCCCGCCATTACCGAGGACTAGTCCGCCGGCCACGCAAAGAGCACGTCGCGCTCGGCAACATCGGCCCTCACCAGCGAGACGGTGGTCTCACTGCCGGTGGGTGGTTGCCCCACGGCCATTCCAATCACCGGCGGATCCAGCACGACGAGGCGCGCTTTCTCGCGCTTTTCTCCGCCGTCGACAACCACGGCCTCAAAGTTGGTTCCTACCCACGGCTCCAAAACCGTAGCCTCCGTAAGGTTGAGACACGCCTTATCCACTTGGGAAGCCAGCTGCGAAGTCGAACGCATCGTGGAAATGACATCCCCGGCGCGCTCGCGTACCCACTCCGGCACCTCATAGCCACCGCTCAGCGCCAAGCACACCTCCGTGGCAAAGCGGTCGATGAGGCGGCGCAGCGGGGCGGTTACGTGTGCATAGTATCCGCCGATCCCCGCATGCACATCCGCGTCACCGTCCTCCAGCCACACATAGTCTGCCCCGCGCAAAAGGCGCTGGGCCTCGCGCATCACCGCCATGCCACGCGGTGAATCCGCGTCCACGGAATGGAGGAATTCCGAAATGCTGCTCTCCCCCAACTCAAAGCCCAGAGCCTCAGCCTCGGTGCGAAACGTTGCCTCAGCTTCCGGCGTGGCTGCAGAGAGCGTGCGCAGGAACCCCACTCCGTGTTCTTCCATCAATCGGCCCGCGCACATTCCGGTAAGCAACGAGATTTCGGAGTTATAGTCCATCACCTCATAGCGCGGCTCCATCACCAGCTCGTAGTGCCCCTTCTCCGCATCATTCGTCTCGGATACGCGCTGCGAGGGAAGGCGCAGGTTGATCGCCTCGCGGCGCAGCGAGGAAGCCTGGCGCAGCTTGCCCACCTCCGGCAGCAGGGCGATAGAAGAATGCAAAGTGCCATTCTCCAGGTCCGCATGGGCCTGGTCGTAGTCCAGCCGGGCGCGGCTGCGCACGAGTGCGCGCTCCACCGAGAAGTCCTCCACCTCACCCGCGGTGTCGAGGTCGAAGGTCCAGAGGACGGCGGGGCGGTCGACGTCGGCAAGCAGCGAGGCCCTATCCTCTGAGAGCTCCGCCGGGTGTAACCGCGCCGGCTCATCGGGCAGGTAGATGGTCTGGCCGCGCGTCAGGGATTCGGTCTCCAGCTCGGAGCCCGGTTCGATGAAAGCGCCAACATCGGCAATGGCGTACAGCACGCGGTAGCCGCCATCGCGGGCTTCGATGAAGACGGCCTGGTCCAAGTCCATGGAGCCGGCCGGATCAATAGTCACCAGCGGGATGTCGCGGGCATCGCGGCGCTGCTCGGCGTAACGATCCTGCGCGGACGCGGCCTGCGCGGTGACTTCTCCTGGGAAGTCGGTGGGAACGGAGAATTCCTCGGCGATGGGGCGAAAGTCCAGGGGCGCGGCATACAGCTTCATGCCGTCCCATTGTTCCAAAAAATAAAGATATGGGCGCGAATGAGCCAACCTATAAGCCGGATTCTGTGCCGCGCACCAAGGCGCGGTGGTAAACATCCATCCAGGCCAACCGTTGCCAGTTGGCTCAAGCAGCTACCTTCAGGCTTCGACGAGCAGCCTACTAACGCCTGATCGGGCCCGCTTTCCAGCGGGCCGTGATGCCTTGCTCCCAGTGGGGTTTACCCAGCCACCGCCATCGCTGACGGTGCTGGTGCGCTCTTACCGCACCCTTTCACCCTTACCGCTTGCCTATCGCCACACCGAAGCGAAGCGAAAGGCGCGGCGGTCTACTTTCTGTTGCACTTTCCCGCGGGTCACCCCGGGTTGCTGTTAGCAACCACCGTGCTCTGTGGAGTCCGGACTTTCCTCGGCCCGCGCCTAGCCCCAGAAAGGGGCCGGTTCGACGGAACGCGTTTACCCGGTCGGCTCATTCGCGCCTGTTAGTTTATCGCAGCGCGCCCAGATGCCCCACATCGTTAAATCGGTGCAGGGTGCTACCGCCATCGAAGAACTCAACTTCGCTCAGCGAAGCCAGCTCCAGGAACAGATGGTTGGGGGTCTGCGGTCCAGAGTCGAGCGCTTGGCGCACGAAGGACTTGATGGGGTTGACGTGGGAGACTACGAGCACGGTTTGCCCCGCATAGCGCTGCTGCAGCTGGCGGCGCGCGGCGCTGACGCGGCGGTGCACCGCGCGCAGGGACTCCCCGCCCGGGCAGGCCACGGACGTATCCTTCAGCCAGCGCGCGTGGAGCTCGGGGTCGGCGGCGTCGGCCTCGGCAAAGGTCTTGCCTTCCCAGCGCCCGAAGTCCACTTCGATGAGGGCCTCGACGGTCTCCACCCGCAGGTCCCGGCCCTCCACCACGGCCGCGGCCGTTTGCTGGCAGCGGCGCAGTGGCGAGCACACCACGGCATCGATGTGGGTATCCATCAGCGCTTGCGCGGCGGCGAGCGCTTGCTTCTTGCCTAGCTCGGTGAGCTCGGGGTTCGCCCGCCCGGAGTACTGCTTGGCTGCGGACATCGCTGTCTGACCGTGGCGCAGCAGGATGAAGCGGGTGGCCGGGCCACACTCAGGGCGCCAGTCGGCCGCGGTCGATGACGCCGCGCTTGGCGACGCCTCCCCCGCCTCCCCGCCGGGTTCTACACCGCCCGCCGCATCGACAGCAGCGTCGGCTTCAGCGACGTCGCCGGCACCCATATCGAGGATGCCCACGGGCTCGCCCTTCGCGGCGGCATCCATGGCCACGTTGGAGAGCTCATCGGCCACCGAGTTCTTGGCGCGCGGGACCCACTCGAGGCTGAAGCGCGGAATCTGGTTGAGAAGGCGGCGCGCCTCGATGGCGAGCTTCTGCATGTCCGGGTGCTTGATCTTCCAGCGCCCGTTCATCTGCTCCACCACGAGCTTGGAGTCCATGTAGAACTCGACCTCGTCCGCGCCCAGCTCCACCGCGGCCTCGAGGCCGCGCAGCAGGCCGTGGTATTCGGCCACGTTATTAGTGGACTTCTGCCCCACCACGTAGGCGATTTCCCTGAGCAGCTGCGAGCGGTCCTCGTTGTAGACTGCCGTGCCCGAACCGGCTATCCCGGGGTTGCCGCGGGAGCCGCCGTCAGCGAAGATGACTAGCTTCATGAGGCCGGGCGTACCAGGTAGGAGCCGCAGTCGCTGCACTGCGGGACCTCGTCGGCCGCCGCGTTGCGCACCGCGTTCTGCTCGGCCGGCGGCAGCACGATGAAGCAGCCGCCGCAACCGCGCCCGGTGAAGGCCGCCGCACCCACACCGTTTTCTTCGCGCACGGTCTCGTACTCCGCCACGATGTCCGCGGGCAGCTGCTCGCGCAGCTCGCCGATGCGAACCTGCGGATCCGGTCGGTTCGCCGCGGCCTCCTGGGCGGCTTCGGCCGCGCGCTTGAGCACTTCGAGCTTGCGCTCGGAATCGGAGACCTTCGCGCCGTGGACATCCAGGTTGGCGCGCAGTGCGTGAATTTCGTTGTGGGCTTCCTGCAGCTCGCTCATGAGATCCGCGATGCGGGACTTAGCCGCATAGAGATCGTGCTCCAGATCCTTGCGAGTCTCCGGGTCGGTCGCGGCACCGAGCTGGGCCTTATCGTCGCGCTCGCGCTGGCGCAGCTTGCGCTCGTCGGCCTGGATGCGCAGGATCTCCATCTCCATATCGTCGACGGCGAGCTGGGCGGAGCCGGAGGCGTCGAGAAGCCGGGCGTGTGCGGCCTGTGCCTTCTCGTATTCCTCTTGCTCCGGGATGGTGGGGGTTCCACCGTGCGCCTGGGAGCGCTCGAGGGTCGCCAGCTCCAGCAAGATGCTCTGCAGATCCTGTGACAGTTTCATTTAGTTCTCCTTATGCGCAGAAATCGTCCATGGGTCGGTGCGGACATCGATGATCTCGGTGTTCACGCGCAATGCGTTCTCCACAATATCGCGCGCCTGGGTGGTCCAGGGAAACTCGCTGGCCCAGTGAGCGGTATCGACCACGGCTGGACCTTCAGGATGGGCCAGATGCGCAGCGCGCAGATGTTCATCTACCGGGTGGTGGCGCAGATCGGAGGTGACGTAGACGTCCACGCCGAGCGCTGCTGCCTGGTCCAGGAAGGAGTCACCCGAGCCACTGGAGACGGCCACGCGCTTCACCACGCGCTCCGGATCACCGGCCGCACGCACTCCCCACTCGGTTTCTGGGAGGGCATCGGCCACGCGCTGGGTGAATTCGCGCAGCGTCATTGGTTGCTCAAGCTCACCCACGCGCCCCAGGCCCAGCGCCTCGTCGAGGTTCTCATAGGGCTCGACAGGGACGATGGGGCGGCCGGGCGTGATGCCGACGAGTTCGGCCAGCTTGTCGTTGACACCCGGGCGCGCTTTATCCGCGTTGGTGTGCGCGGCCAGGAGGGCCACACCGTTGCGGATAAGAGTGTGAATGACCTTGCCCTTCGGGGTATCCGCCGCCACCGAGGTCACCCCGCGAAGCAGCAGCGGGTGATGCACCACAAGCATCTGCGCGCCGAGCTCCACGGCCTTGTCTGCCACCTCCTGGGTGCAGTCCAGAGCGAAGGCCACGGTGCGCACCTCGTCCGCGGGGTCACCGCACACCAGGCCGACTGCATCCCACGACTCAGCGAGCTGCGGCGGGTAGGCCTCGTGGATAACGCGGCGGATCTCGCCAACGGTCGTGTGTTCTGCCATCTCGTTTGCTCCTTATACGGCTTCAGGTTTCACGTCAGTCGCGTCGCTGCTATATCCTAGCTTTCGTTCGTCAGCGCACCCCTCTAGCTTAAGGAGCCTTTGCATGACGCCTCCGGAGAACGACAACCAGCTCCACATCGTCTTCGTGTGCACGGGCAATATTTGCCGCTCACCAATGGCGGAAATCATTACCCGTGATGCCATGGAGACCGATATGCTCGATCTCCTCGCCCGCGTGGACTCCTGCGGCCTCGGCGGCTGGCACGTGGGCCAGGGCGCAGACGAGCGCGCTGTGGCTGAGCTGCGCCGCGGCGGGCACGATGGCGCTGGCCACCAGGCCGCCCAGCTGGGTCCGGAGCACATGGACGCGGACCTGTTCGTGGCCATGGATACCGGCCACCGCGATGCCCTTATCGAGCGCGGCATCCCGAAGGACAAGGTGCGCCTCATGCGCAGTTTCGACCCGAATTCTCCGGAGGACGCCATCGTGGAGGATCCGTTCTACGGCACGGAGGAGGACTTCGCCCGTACCCGCGAAGAGATCGACGCCGCCGTTCCAGGTCTGCTCGAGTGGATTAAGACGAACCACGGCTAGATAATCTTTTGCGGCTACTAGACTGATCATCATGCTCAAGACATTCCTCAAGCCTGGGTGGGTGCTCTTTCTCATCTTCATCGTCGCCTTTTCCTATTTGTCTTTCACGGTGCTCGCACCGTGGCAGCTGAATAAAGACGACCAGATTGTGGAGCGCAACCACCTCATTGAGGAGGCCTATGACGCCGACCCCCAGCCGGTCACCGAAGTCTTTTCCACCGATGGCTCCCTGCGCAAGGAGTGGGAACGCGCGGAGCTGACCGGCCACTACCTTCCGGAGGATGAGGTGCTGCTGCGCCTGCGCCCGGTGGAGTCCGCTCCGGGCTTCCAGTCGCTGGTTCCCTTTGAGACCGACTCCGGCGAGACTTTCCTGGTCAACCGCGGCTGGGTACCCACGGATGAGGGCAATTCCGTCCCCCGCATCGATCCGGCCCCCTCGGAGAGGGTGACCATCGTGGGCATGGCGCGCTACAACGAGCGCGAGCACACCTCCGCCCCCATTGAGGAGCAGGGCTACACACAGGTCTACTCCATCAACACGGAGCAGATCGCAGAGCTTGTCGACGTCCCCCTCGCCCACGACTACCTCCAACTCTCCCCCGATCAGCCAGGTGAGCTGCATGCGCTGCCGGTGCCAAAGCTGGACCGCGGCAACCACCTGTCCTATGGCTACCAGTGGATTGCCTTCGGCGTGATGGCGCCGCTGGGCTTTGCTTACTTCGTGTGGTCTGAGATTCGGGAGCGCCGCCGCGCCCGTGAGGAAGAGGCCCTGATGGCGGAGGCGACTGCGGCGGCTATTGGCACCGGTGCCGGCTCCCCCGATACGACCGCGGCCACTGAGGCCTTAGAGCTTGACCACGAGGAGACCTCCAACAAGCACCCTGATGCTACGAAGCCTGCTGCCCCGCCTTCGACGCCAGCAACTACCTCGCAGCCTTCGCGCCGCTCCCGCTCGCGCTATGGCTCTGCCAAGCCGGACTTCTACGAGAAGATCCGTGAGCGCGGTCAGGAGCGCTACTAGCCTCGACCCCCAAAGGGGACGATCATGAACGCGATTGCGTGGACGCGAGAAGCGACCGAAACCGAGATTGCCGACAGTATTCTTGAAGCCGCTGGCTGCACCGCTGAGAACTGCGTTCCCAACTGGGACGAAGACATGCCAGAAGCAGTGTGGCCAATCAACGGTAGTGAAGAAGAATGTCTCCGAATCGGCAAGCAGGCAAACGGACTCTACTGTGTCAGGATCTTCTCCATGAGATTCTATCCAGGGCACTGCCAAGGCATCTACGGTGACGAATATCGCAAAGAAAACGTCGCACTCAACCAAATCGAAGAAACAATCTTCCAAGCGCTCAAAGAAACCAACCGGATCAATCTCCGCGAGTGGCCAGGCGAACACTAAGACAAACGGTGCGAAGCAGGATCGACATTCCCTACTAGAGCAAAGAGCATCTTTCGCCCAAGCGCAAAGCCTTCCTTCTCATTCACGCCCGACGCTGCTAAATATGGGTCAATGCGGATACCGATGCACCTTCCTGTGCTCGAACCAGGCCCAAATCAAAGAAGCCAAGAACAACAGTGGCGTAACCCATGCCAGACGATGCCACCAATGTGCTCCAAAGTATGATTCATCAGCACTTAATCCTGCTAGATAATTGATTACAAGCGTTGCGATGAACAGCACTACAACGACAGTAACGCTCCACCAGTAGGCTGTGCTTTTCTGTTTACGCATCAATGTCACCTTCAGCTTGCACTGAAAATGTCGAACTCAGCGCGAACAATGCCGTAGCGCTCACGCACGCCAGCCCTTTTTTGAACATGATGACCCCTTTTCCAGATTTCCAAGATGCCCGGCTCATCACCGGCTTACCTCAAACCTATGACTAATGAAAAATGCAGTCAATAACCATTTGCCAACAATGATTATTCATCTGCATAAACACTGGTCATGCTTTTGTGGCCTAAGTCATTTTCGTAAGTATTAGTTCCACTTGTACATGGAGCACCGTTACGCATCCGTTCATTCGTAGAGGGGAGCGAATATCGGATTGGGGCGAGTGGTGCCCTTTTGAGGTATACCCCAACCGAACACTCCACGGGCATTGCCGGCCAAATCATCGGCTACGCCCGCATCAGCACTACCGACCAAACCCCGAACGCCAACACACCCAACCCAAAGGGCTTAAGGGACATTTCGTGTGGATAAACCG
>NZ_KV805113.1:0-273 GCF_001811545.1 Corynebacterium sp. HMSC074A09
TCGTATCCGCGGTGGTTAGTATCAGTGCTTTATCATGGGCGCGGATATACGGGTACCAGAATATCAACTGGTTGTCCATCGACTACGCCTGTCGGCCTCGCCTTAGGTCCCGACTCACCCTGGGAAGACGAACTTGACCCAGGAACCCTTAGTCATCCGGCGGGAAGGATTCTCACCTTCCAATTCGTTACTCATGCCTGCATTCTCACTCGCACACACTCCACGCCTCCTTACGGTAACGCTTCAACACATGCACGACGCTCCCCTACCCAA
>NZ_KV805114.1:0-270 GCF_001811545.1 Corynebacterium sp. HMSC074A09
TGAGTTTGAGCCTGGTTATGAGGATGGTTCTGGTAAGCCTGGTGAGGATGTAACTGTTCCTGCTCCGGAGTTTAAGGACAAGGACGGTAACCCGACCGAGGCTCCTGATGACACCACCTTTACCCCTGGTGACGATGCTCCGGAGGGTGTGAAGGTTGATGAGAACACTGGTGAGATCACCGTTCCGGTTCCGGAGGACGCTAAGCCTGGTGACAAGATCACTGTTCCGGTTGAGGTGACTTACCCGGATGGTTCTAAGGACAATGTTGA
>NZ_KV805115.1:0-252 GCF_001811545.1 Corynebacterium sp. HMSC074A09
TCACCCATTGTTCGCTGTCGCCCTTTCCTCTAAGAAAGAGGAAGTTTTCTTGATCGGAGAAGCCGTGTTCTGGAACAGGGGGATCATCAGCCATAAGTGTTTCTTTGACTGTTTGATACGGAGTGTATGGGCACACGAGCGAAAACTCAGTCCACTCTGGTCCGTAGAGTTCCTCCAGTGTGATGGACTCAGTAACGGGGATTGCATGTCCCGATCGTCCTAGGGACGCGAGATGAGAAGCCAATGGGTCAT
>NZ_KV805116.1:0-1685 GCF_001811545.1 Corynebacterium sp. HMSC074A09
GGGGGGTGTTCCTATATAGTTTGTCAACCTCGTGGGTGGATTAGCCGGGGTTGGTTTTTCAGCCGGGGTTGTTTGGCCGTGTTGTTTTCTGGCATGGCTGTTAGCCGACTGGGGTTTCCCAGTCGGCTATTTGGTTCTTGGGGTTTAGGCTGCTTCGATTTCCTGTGATTGGTCGGGGTCGCGGTAGTACTCGTGGTTGCTCATCATGGCGTATAGGACGTTGAGCCGTCTGCGGGCTAGCGCTACGACTGCAGCGTTGTGTCTCTTGCCTTCACGGCGCTTTCGTTCATAGAATTGCCGTGAACGCTCGTGGAATCTGATGGATGCAAAAGATGATTGCCATAGGGCGTTCTTTAATTTTTTATTGCCAGCTCTGTTCAGTGAGTTCGACATGATTGAGGTTCCGGACTGATTCGTTCGGGGTGATAAGCCAGCGTAAGAGGCTAGGTGCCCAGCTGTCGGGAAGTCGGACATGTCGCCCGCGGTCATGAGAATTTGGGCAGCCGTCTTCGGCCCAATTCCTGGCATGGATAGCAGGATTTGAGTGTGGGGGATGTCGTTGATGAGCTCGATGACTTCCTGCTCGATTTGTTTGCGGTGCTCGAGCTTTAAAAGCGCGTCCTTCGCCGACATTGCTACGCCCATTTCGGCATATTGTGCACCAGCAATGGCGACTGTTTGCTCAGAGATGGCAGCGAATATGGCATCGATGACGGGCTCGGGATTGCGTGCCTTATAGCGTCGAGCGAAGGCAGCTGCTTTGGCTTTTCCGAGGCGCTTTATTTTGGTGGGCCCGCCGTAGCGTGCAAGTAGGTGCAGAACCCATTTGCGGTGGATCACCTGGCCGCGAAGGGCTTGTTCGAATTGCGGGTAGCAGCCAACTAGTGCACTTCGAATCTGATTGATGAGCCTGGTGTAGGAGCGTGCTAAGTCTTCGTCGATGCCGTTGAGGACTTTCAACTGGAGGAAGGCTTCTTCGACGCGGTCGACACTGCGGAGGGATTCCGGAAGGTTCTTTGCAGCGTGGGCGATGATATATGCATCCCGGATATCAGTTTTGGCATTACCAGCGTGGATACGTGAGAGTTGACGCATAGCCAAACCTGGAAGGTAGCGAACGTCGATTCCGATATCTTGGGCAACCGCGACAGTTAGTCGCCCAATGTTATTGGGCTGGTCCACGACGACAAGGACCTTGTGGTCGTTTGCGATAAACGTTGAAAAGAGTGTGCGCAGGGATTTTTCGTTTTGGTTGATGCGCTTTGATAGTACTTGGGCGCCGTCGATATCTAAAACGCAAGCGTGGTGAAAGTATTTGCCAACGTCCATGCCGATGACATAGTCGTAGGTCATGCCGGACCTCCTAGCGAATTGAACGAGTATGAGACTTATTTCATCGCTGGTGGTCGGACATACTTCACGCTGGCATCCACATTACTTTGAGACCTCACACATCCTGTGTGGGTCAGGTTCCTATTAGCAGTCTGGAGTATGTCACTGCCTTCGGCGGCATCACCCCCCGGATCATTTTCAGACAGGGACGAAAACAAGCCATACCGAAGCCAGCGACTAGTTCCACTGCCACAAGGGCAGAAGGAACGCAGATAAACATAGCCTGCCCCAGCATGGGGCTAGGAGTATGAATCCTGGGCTCCTTCAAGCGGAACTGCTAACAACGTAATGGG
>NZ_KV805117.1:0-249 GCF_001811545.1 Corynebacterium sp. HMSC074A09
CCCCGCTACGCACTCCAAAACCGGAAGAGCCGATTTACGGGAGCGCTAAAGACTTAAAACGTCAGGCATATAGTCCCTTAAATGACGAGGTTATGGGGTTCAGGAACCCGTGTGATTGCTTGTCCTCAGGCCTATGAACGCAAACTTAGAAGTGCACTCATGAAGGTCACCAATGATTCCAGATCGAGGAGAAGTACAAGCTGATTTGAAAGACCTGCCCCCCATTACGTTGTTAGCAGTTCCGCTTGA
>NZ_KV805118.1:0-1021 GCF_001811545.1 Corynebacterium sp. HMSC074A09
CCCGACGTGTCTACTTTCCGGGGGCCAGGCCCCCCCTATACTTCCCTATCCGAAAGGAACTGACACGATGAAGAAGCCCCTAGCTATCATCGGTGCCGCTGCACTTATGCTCACGGCAACCCCCACAGCGACCGCTGAGGACGGGCTAGTGAACAACGCTCGACAAGGATCGTCCACCGATCTCAATGAACTCGTCGTCGACTCCCCCTTCTACGACATTATCGCTATTCCAGTCACGCTCTCATCGATCGCCCTTTCGTTCCTGGGCGTCCCTCAGTGCGGTTTGCATGACACCCGCGGTTGCGAGAAGGGCTAAGTACCACCGTCACCAAAGACAGCGCCTTTTCCTGTTTCCTGTAGAGTTAGCCTTCGGCCCGCATTTGCTGCGGCTGGGGGCTATTTTTGATGTTCTATGTTCTTTACGAGGCAAGCCCATAACTTGGACGGATGTGCCTATGTTCACGGGTGCTGTAGCCGGCAAATGGTCTGGGGATGAGTGTGCTTAGCCGACAAAGCTGTGTTGCTTGTTTGGGCGGCGGCGGATTCTTTGTGCTTGGGATAATTAGCGCGTATGACCCGTGCTCGGATCCCTTGCGGTCTATAAGCGCGGACGTGGATGTGCAGCACGCAGGTCTGTGTTTTCGGGTTTGTACTTTTAGGCTGTGTGTGTGAAAACGATGATGAAGCCCGTCACCGTTGAGTGGTTACTCAACGGTGGCGGGCTTGGTGTATTGAGTTATGGTTTGTTGTTTGGTGTCGGCGGTTTCTTACTCTCCCACAACCTCCCGGTTGCAGTACCATCAGCGTTAGCAGGCTTAGCTTCCGGGTTCGGAATGGGACCGGGCGTTTCCCTGCTGCTATAGGCCACCGACAAACACACGGAGCAAATTCTGGTTGCTGGTGTTGTGTCAGATACTGTGTAGTGGACGCAAGCGACAGTGAGATTAATTAACTGTTGTGTTTATATGTTGACACACTCAAAAGTTCAAGTGTGTGTGTTTGTTTTGGTCTATTAGTACCA
>NZ_KV805119.1:0-85151 GCF_001811545.1 Corynebacterium sp. HMSC074A09
GGAAGTAGTCAACGACCTCCTCAACGGAAAAATCGAGGCCGGCGGCGGTAATCCCCCCACCACCAAAACCGAAATCCACCAGTAGTAGTGAACGACCCATGTTCGTCTACCGTGAGCCGCGTTATGGCAGTGACGTGTTCTCGTCGGGCACAGTCATAGTTCCCGGCGTTGCCAGCGACAGGGTTCTACACCCAGCAGCGGGACCGATCAAAATCACCCGCACGGGGAACGACCCTGCTGGTGGTTTCGATTTTGATGAAAGCGAGGAGACATAGCCCCTCGCCAACTCCCCGTAGCTGGCGAACAGTAGCTCCTGGCGCTGGCGCTCGTTGGTGAGTTTGCGTGCCACATCGAAAGCCTTATCGACTTCCCGGTCCAAGTTGTTGTGAGCCTTGAGCAGAATTGGGTCCATCGATAACGGGTTGTAGTGCTCCGCGAGTGACCGCTGGGGGTGCCGCTCGCGTGCCCGCAGCACCAACTGTCCAGCGTCGATGATTCGCTGCTGCGCCTTCTCATCTAGTTCACACAGAGCTGGTCCGCAGTTGTAGCTCCCGATGTACTCCGAAAAACGGAAAAAATAAATAGTGGGGATACATCAACCTTCCACTTTCCATTCTTCCGGCTCAGAGTATTGAGGGGTCTGGGACCGGGTCCGTAAACCCTTTATGTTTTTCGCGCACAGCGGTTTTTAGCGACGCACCCTATAGGTTTTCCGCAGAACTTATATGTGTTTCTGTGCACCCCATATGTTGTCTGTTTTAGCGGTATTTCGTTGTTAATTCCGCACGCGCGCATCAAATGGTTATTTATCGACGACACTCCGTCGAGTTCAAGTTCAACGTGTAACGCGAGGCGTTAATGACGTTTCGCGTTATTGGGGGTAGGTTGAAGAGCGCTGTCTCTAACTCGGGTTTTCGTTCGGCCTCGGTCCATTCCGCTACCTCGTGTGAAGAATCTGCAAGCGGTATCGAACCGTTGAACTATTAGGTTCCCCCACAGTTCCCGTGCCTGCACGCATCGAGAAGGACCAGGTGGTGAACTCGAATGACTCGCCTGGTCCAACGTGTGTGCGCTCGGCGCGTGGTTTAACCCTTATAAGACTTGCCGGTCACAGCCTCAGCGTTTCGCTCGTGCAGCCCGCAGGCCGTTCAAGATCACGATGACTTCGGCGACTTCGTGTACCAACACGACGGCGGCCAAGCCCAGTACACCGCTGATCGCCAGTGGCATCAACACGATGATGATGGCCAGAGACAGCACGATGTTTTGGTTGATGATCCTGCTGCCTCGGCGGGCGTGCTGCAGCGCCTGCGGGATCAGCCGGAGGTCGTGGCCAGTGAAGGCGACGTCAGCGGACTCGATCGCGGCGTCAGAGCCGGTTGCTCCCATCGCAATGCCCACCGTTGCGCCCGCCAGTGCCGGCGCGTCGTTGATGCCGTCGCCGATCATCGCCGTCGGCGTCTTGGAGGAGAGTTCGGCGACGATGCTTGCCTTGTCCTCCGGTCGCAGCTCGGCGCGCACGTCGTCGATTCCGGCGATTTCAGCCAGCGCCCGGGCGGTGCGAGTGTTATCGCCGGTGAGCATGCTCACTTCCACGTCGTTGTCGTGCAGGGACTGCACGGCATCGGGCACCTCGGGCCGCAACTCGTCGCGCACCCCGATCGCCCCGGCGAGAGCGTCATCGACGGTGACTAGGACGCAGGTCTGGCCTTCGGACTCCATGCGCTCAACGTCCGCCTTCAGTGGCCCGGCGTCGATCCATCGGGGGCTGCCGACCAGCACCCGTCGGCCTTCGACGGTGCCGCCGATGCCTTGACCGGCTTCCTCGCTGATATCCAAGGCGGTGGGCGCTTCGGGCTCCGTTGCCACGATCGCCGCGGCGAGGGGGTGCGTCGATTGCTGCTCAACCGCCGCCGCGAAGGAAAGCACCTGCGCCCGATCGAATCCGTCTGCCGGGACCACTCCGGTAACCTCGGGCTGGTTGCGGGTAAGGGTTCCGGTTTTGTCTACCGCTAGGTGACGGATGCCGCCGAGTCGCTCGAACGCCGCGCCGGACTTGATGACTACTCCGAACTGGCTGGCCGCGCCGATCGCGGCCACGACCGTCAGCGGCACGGAGATTGCCAGCGCGCACGGCGACGCTGCGACCAGGACCACCAGCGCACGGGTGATCCAAGTCTCGGGGTCGCCCAACAGCGAGCCGATCACGCCGACCAGCACCGCCAGGATCATCACCCCGGGCACGAGAGGTCGGGCAATCCGGTCGGCGATCCGGGCGCGGTCACCCTTCTCCGCCTGCGCCTGCTCGACGAGGTCGACGAGTGTGGTCAGCGAGTTGTCCGTTCCAGCTGCGGTCGTCTCGACCTCCAGCACACCGGCGGAGTTGATCGCTCCCGCGGGTACCTCGTCGCCGGGCGCAACCTCCTCCGGAATGGATTCTCCGGTGATCGCTGAGGTGTCAAGGCTGGAGCGTCCGGACCGAATGATGCCGTCCGTGGCGATCCGCTCCCCGGGGCGTACGACCATTAGCTCGCCAACCTCAAGGTCCTTCGCAGTGATCTCGGCCGTCGTACCGTCGCGCAGCACGGTCGCGGTTTGCGGTACCAGCTTCAATAGTGCCCGCAGTCCGCCTTGGGCCCGGTCCATCGCCTTGTCTTCCAGCGCCTCGGCGATCGAGTACAGGAACGCCAGCGCCGCGGCCTCTCCGACGAAACCAAGGATCACCGCGCCGACCGCGCTGATCGTCATAAGCAAACCAATGCCGAGCTTGCGCTTCGTGACAAGGTTCCGGATCGCTCCAGGTGCGAACGTGTAAGCGCCTAACAGCAGGCCAAGCCAATACAGTACCGTTGCGGGCGTCTCCAAGTCGGACCAGTCCAGCGCCAGTCCTGTAATGAGGGCTACGCCGGAGAAGATCGGTAGCAGTAGCTCGGGGTCCTTCCACCATGGCCGATCGAGCTCTTCGATCTCCGTGGCGGGTTCGTGTTCGCATCCACATGCTGAACTCATGCGTCCGTTCCTTTCTCGCCGCAGCCGGGCACCGAGCACTCATTGTCGATGCAGGGGGCATTCTCGTCGACGGCCAGCGTCGCGTTGACCAGCGCTTCGAGCGCCGCCGCGAGGTGCGGATCGGCAATTTCGTAGCGGGTCTTACGGCCCTCCGGCTCAGCGACGACGATGCCGCAATCGCGTAGGCAGGACAGGTGGTTCGAGACGTTCGAGCGAGTCAGATCCAAGCTTTGCGAAATCTCGGCCGGGTAGCCCGGACCGTCGAGTAGGGTCATCAGGATTCGGGAACGCGTCGGATCAGCCATGGCCCGGCCGAGCCGGTTCATAACGTCGAGGCGTGAAGCAATAGTCAGCATGTGCTGAACAGTACAACGTGTGCTGAACTATTCAAAATGCACTGAACTGACGGTTACGCGAAGGTCCTGCGACCTGCAGGAATTAGTCGATGGGATAGCAGATGACTGGTCCTTTGTGGTTCGGCTGCCACCCAACGCGGGAGCGACGTGCGCGGCGAGGTTCTCCAGAATCTTCACGTTGACGTCCACGCCATCCCGCACAACCTTTACGTGTTTCCATGCGCCCATATGTTCTCTGTGTGCTGACGTAATTACAGTTTTCTGATTGTTGCAGGCTAACGAGAAAGTAACTTTGCAACTACATGCCGTGGAGTTCAAATTTAACGCGCAGCGTTATTGACGCTTCGCGTTATGGGGGATAAGGTGAAGCATGATCCAGTCGTTCGCTGACAAGGACACTGAGCGTCTGTGGAATCGAGAGCGGATTCCCCCGGGAAACCGGCTCGAGGCGTTGAAAGGTGATCGGCGGGGCCAGAGGAGGTTGAGATCGTTGACTACCACTGACAAGCTCCCTCCGGTTCACCCCGGTGAGATCCTCATGGAGGACTTCCTCAAAGGAATGGGGATCACCCAGCACAAGCTCGCCGTCTCCATCGGCGTTCCGCCCCGCCGGATCAACGAAATTGTTCACGGTAAGCGCGCTGTAACCGCTGACACGGCCCTTCGTCTAGCGAAGTTTTTCGAGATGAGCCCCCAGTTCTGGCTCGGGTTACAGGCTCAATATGACTTGGACGTGGCGGAAGACAAGATCCTCTCAGAAATCGAGCGGATTCAACCGGTCCAAGCTGTCTCAGCGTAGCGGTTACCCGAACCAGGTCCGTCAGCGTGAGGATATGCATGCGGATGGTTCGAACTAGGGAATTTGGGGCCGCCGTCGCGTGGACTTGAGTTCCGAGCGCCGCTTTTTCGCTTCGAGACGGCGTCGCACCGAGCTCTGCGTCGGCTTGGTCCTGCGCCGCGGAGGAGGAAGCGGAGCGAGCGCCTCACGCAAGAGGGCGGCCATGCGCTCTCGCGCCTCGGTGCGGTTACGGACCTGCGAGCGCTGCGTCGACGCGCTCACGGTGAGCACTGTGCCGTCCAGGCGGTGTTCGAGGTTGTGAAGGACGCGGCGACGCAGGGCGTCGGAAAGCGATGAGCACGTAGCGATATCGACGGAAAGCTGCACTTTGCTGTCCGTAGTATTGACGCCTTGGCCACCTGGTCCCGACGACTTCGCGAACCGCTCCGTCAGGTCGGCGGCGACGATGACCAGACCCCCGGGGATCCCTGGGCCAGGCGCGATGGTCAGGTCGTTCATACCGCCCAGCTTAGTTAGAGTTGCTTCCGGATCAGACCCGCCGTGCGAGATCAGGGTAGTGTACGACCACGCCGCCACCGTCGACCTCCAACTCGACGTCGACTCCCCGTGTTCCGCTTTCATATCGGACAGTTTCAGAATCGACGGAGCTGTAGTACTGGTCTGATGCGATCACCTGGAGGGACGGTATATCAATCCAAGCCATGATCAGTTGCGTTTTCGGAACCTGAGTCTCAAGCAGCGTCAAGCGACGAATAGGCATTGTGTTGGTGAGAGGGCACAGACCGAGATCGCAATCGAGTGCGGCTTTCAGGTCGGCTGACTGGACGATACCGGGGGAGGGCAGATCTTCAGGCTGGGCACCCTCTTCATTGGTTTCCGCCGACCACACGCCTTGCTCGGACCTAAACAGCTCGAGGCTTCGCCCCCATCCGTCGCCTTCAACGTTCACCGTCACACGTTCGGTCACCCAGTTCTCCGCGGCGCGCAGCTCCCACGTGGCCTCGTATCCATCGCCGTATTGCACTCCGGAAGCGGTCAAACCGGCTCTTAAAAAATGAACTGCGGCCTAGTTCCGGATGAGGGGAATCTCGACATGCTCCCACTTATACGTGCGCTTCATGGTGAGGATTTTCCCACGCTTGATGGTGCGAAAAGGCAGGTAGCTTTCGATTTGGACCACGTACCGAGGACGAGGCATACCGGCAGAATGGTGTATTCAGTAAGTCCGCGACGCAGAAGAATCCCATGAATGAGAGCACGGCCAACGTGCCCGTTGCCGTCTGCAAAGGGATGAATCGTTTCAAACTGAGCGTGAGCAATTGCGGCCTGGATGAGAGCACCGTGCGAAGCGCCATCGAGGTAAAGACATAAGTCGTCCACGAGGTCATGGACTAGGCCTGGGGGCGCTGGGATGAACTCGGCCCCAATGGGTGTGTGGTTACTTCCACCAATCCAGTTCTGAATAGTGCGAAGACCAGTGGGGATAGAGCCCTTCTCCCCCATCAACTCTCTTTGGAGCTTTTCAAGAAGGCCGATGGAGATGTTGGTTCGGTGGCAAAGCTCTTCTCAATGGAACACAGAACGGTGAGGTTACGCGCAACCTCTTCCGCGCTTTCCTTAAAGCCGCGGACTTCCTTAAAGCCGCGGACTTCCTCCTTTTGGGCGAGTTCCGCGAGGACAACCTTGTCGACGTTGGGCGCAATACCTTCAATGCGTGAGGAAGAAATCGCCTCAGAACGCATGAGTAAGCGGGCCACAGACTTCAACTGGCCAGAAGCAGCATGACGGTTGAGATCCAAGATCTCTCGCTCGATACGTGCTGCCCGGCTGGTGAGCTCTGGGGAAAACTCCATGCCTTACTTACAAGATGGTCAGGGACATAGACCTAAAAAGGGCCTCCGGCCTTATCGCGCCGGGGAGTGCCGGAGCCTGATTCGGGGATCCAGCTCTCGGTAACGTAGTGAGGCTTGTAGAGGCTATCCATTCGTCAGACAGCAAATGAGTGGTTGGATAACTCTTATCCAACCACTCATTGCGGTTTATGCGCTAGATAAAGCTTAAACATACGGGGTTTCAGGGCCATAATTTGGCCTCAATGAGAATGTCAATGACACCTCAATGGGAAGATCAATGAGAACTCTTGTCATTGAAGAGGAATGAAGTTAGCATTGAGCCGTCATTGTTAACATTGAGGGCGGGTATTCATCGTGAACAATTGGTCCGAGAATCAGCTGAGAGAGCTATTGGCTGAGCTTGAGTTGCGCGGCGGTGATTCAACAACAGTCGAGGTCAAAACCGCTCAAGGGGGCACTCCGGACTCTCTACCGCAGACATTGTGCGCGTTCGCAAACATGCCGAGTGGCGGCCTTATCATTCTCGGTGTCAATGAGAAGGAAGGATTCATTGTCACTGGCATTGAGAATCCTTCGGAGATGGAGGCTGCTCTGGCCTCGCAGGCGCGTCATGCCATCACCCCTCCAGTCACAGTGCATACCGACAGTGTGGCAATAGATGGCACGCATGTCGTGATTGCGGAGGTTACGGGTCTTCCGATTATTGATAAGCCTGCTATCTACAGGGGAGAAGCGTATCTTCGAATGGCTGATGGGGACTACCGTATGAGTGCCTCGGAGCTGCGCATGATGGACGTGGCAAAGCTGCATGCCGAAGAGGCAGTGTCCTATGACACGACGATTGTGGAAGGCACGAGCCTTGCAGACCTAGATAGCGACGTGGTGCAAGATTTCTTGGTTCAGGCGCGGAAAAAGAATCGGCGACTATCGGGACTTACTCAAGATGAGGACGTCTTACGGGCGCTAGCGGTGACGACCGCGACTGGAGAGCTGACGCTTGCTGGCCTGTATGCGCTGGGTTTCTATCCCCAAGGGCATTTTCCCTCCTTAGCAGTAACGGTGGCGCAAAGGCTACCAAATGGTTCGAAGCACGGGCGAGTGTTGGGGTTGGAGACCTTTGAGGGGCCCGTTCCGGTGCTGTTGAACTCGGTAATGGGATGGGTAAGGCAACGTTTAGCCGCCGTACGGCGATATCGAGAGGACGGATCAATGGTGGAAGTTCCTGAACTTCCCCTTCCGGCCATTCGAGAGGCCGTGGCTAATGCATTGGTGCACCGTGATCTTGGGCCAAATACGTTGGGTGCGGGTAAATCGATTGATGTCCGCCTATTACCGGACAAGATGGTTATCTCCAGTCCAGGAGGCCTACGGGATCTGACGGTTGAACAGCTCAAGTCGAGAGATCTGGCGCGCCAGGAGATTAACCAGCGGCTCTATAGACTGTGCCGATATCTCAAAGCAGACGATGGCTCTTTTGTTATTGAGGGCGAAGGCGGCGGCGTGCAGCTCATGCTGGATGCCGCGCGAGAGCAAGGACTACCGGAGCCTGACCTGATAGATTCTGGCGTGCAATTTACGGTGAAGATGTGGCGGCCGGACACTCGTGGAGAGGCCCGTATCTGGGAGCCACTACGCAAGGAGGAATCAGGCACCGGCCCGGAACGACGAGTGGATGCACCAGTGACCTTGGAACGCCTGGGTGTTAACGCCCCGCGCGTAGCGGAGGCGCTGCGTACGGCGGCACAACCGCTGTCTATCGGCGAAATAGAAACAGCCACAAACCTCACTCGAGCGCAGGTCCGATATGCGCTGAAGTCACTGGTGAAGGCACGATTCGTGCGTATGGATGGTACGCGCGGCTCACAAGCGACAACCTATGAATGGCTAGCTAACCGCGGGATTGCAGGCTCTTAACCAGCTGGTCGTGATGAACGGGAGCGAGGCAGCCGGCGTCGACGACGCGCCGGGCCAGCTCCTTGTCCCCCATCTTGGCGGCGAAGGCCATGCCCATGGTGATGTCATGGTCGGGGCGGCCGATAAGCGAAATTTCATCGCCAGGGTTGATGCGGCCGGGTTCGATGATGCGCAGGTAGGAGCCACAATCGCCGCGCTCCGTGAAGGACTTGAGCCAACCGGGCTCGTCCATCCAGCCGGAGAAAGTGGCGCAGGGCGTGCGCGGGATAGACACTTCGAGCACGCACTCCCCCACCTGAATGCGCTGGTTGATCAGCATATTCGGCCAGGAAATCCCTTCTGTGGTGAGGTTCTCCCCGAAGTAGCCATCACGCAGCACGCGGTTGAGCGTGCCCTCCCAGTAATCGAGCTCCTCACGGGCCACGGCATACACGGCCTTCTCGGCACCACCGTGGTGGGCGTGGTCACCGATGGAATCCCCCACTACGCCGGAGCCGTCACCGTAGTTGGGCCCGGGTATCTCCAGGTCCAGGAAGGGGCGTGGCTGCTTATCGATGCCCGTGTACTCGTGCCGCCCGTGCGGCTCGGGGCGGCGGACAGCGACGTTCGTGGAGATAACCTTCATGCTCACCCATTGTGGCACACCTCACGGGCTTACAGGTCGCGATCGTGGAAGAGCGCCTCCGCAGTCACGAGGTCGTAGAAGAAGAGGCGGGGGGCGAGCGGGAGGACGTCGGCAAGCATGGGCATGTCCTCCTTGAGCAGGGGGCTTTCCATGATGATGTCATTCGCCGCAGCGCGGGAGGCTAGGGCGAAGGCATAGGAAATATAGGGCATCCAGGCCGCTGCATTGAGCTCGTCGGCGGTGTTTCCGCTGGCAAAGGCGCCCAACGCGATGAGGGTGTGGTTGACGGACATGTCAACGCCCGCGTTTTGCACCAGCGAGGCCAGTGCCGTGGCGTCCTTGCGCAGGTGCTCGATGGTGCCCAGCGCATCGAGGGCGCCGTTGTTGGCAAAGCACTCGCGCAGCGCGGCGACGCGGCCGGCCTCCCCCATCAGGTCATCGACGGGCGGTGTGGGGCTGTGAATGGTCGCAGCATTGAGCAGCATCGGGCGGGTCAGGCCATCGGCGCCGGTCTCGCGCACGGCGGTGAGCTCGGGGTTCTCGCTGGCTGAAGGATCGAGGAGAAGATCCAGGTAGCTATCGGAGCTGGACTCGGCAGTGGGCTCCAGCGGCGAGTGGAACAAGCGCGTGCGCGCAAGCGAGCGGGCCTGCTGGTTCACGCTGACGCCGGTCCGCGCTAGGGCGTGGACCGCAGCCTCCGGTTGGGCGCGCAGGCGATCGATGGTGCTGTCGAACATCGCCTGCAGCTTCGGGTTGGGGCTGCGCTGTGAGAGCACGTGAAGCGCGCGGAAGGTGTCCCAGAGCTGCTCCGGGGTCCAGTCCTTTGAGGCGAGCGCCGCCGGTGAGCCTTCCGGCGTGATCACAATAGAGGCGCTGGAGGGGCGTGCAGGGGCGGCGAGGTTGGAGGAGGCGCGGAGTTCGCGGACGTCGACAAGCAGCGAGCCATGCTCAGCAAGCTCCGCGGGCAGTTCAAACCCCTCTTCGGTGGGCGTGAGTTGGGTGGGCGCTACGGTGGGCTCGGCCAATGGCCAGGCCCAGCCTACTAAATCTGCCTGCGGTTCTGCGTTCTGCTCAATGATAATCTCATCGCCGTTGAGCAGGCCGCGGCTGACGAACGGGGACTTTCGGACAGTGGCCAGCGCCGCATAGATCAGGCTGGTGGATGCGGAAGCTTCGTACTCGACGATGCGCCGCTCCAAGCTGCGGGCCTGGTGAGCCTCGCGCTCCCCCGCCGGGAGGGAGTCCAGGTAATCTTCGTAGGACAGTGTGGACCACATGAGGAAGAGCTCAGCCGTTGGTTGCTTGCGCACGGCGTTGGCCAGCGCGGCGTTGGGGACGGCGAGGCTGGTGACCGCCTGCGTCGTCTTTGAGGTGCGCGCCAGTTCCTTGATTTTCTGCCGGCCGTCGATGGTGACGAACTTCGCCAGCGGCAGTGGGCGCGGCGAGTGGACGGTGAACATATCGTCCTGATCGAGCTGGCCGGCAAAAATCACCGGCTTATCGGAGTGCTCGGTGGGCTCCAGGCCGATGCGCTTGACGCGGCTGAACAGGGCCTCGGGCCAGACATCGAATTCCAGTTCATAGCCGGCCTCGCTGGCCACGACCTCGCGGCGCGAGACCTCGGTGTCCTCGAAGGTGCGCAGGCCCTTCTCCAACGCGATGGGTTTCTTCGGCGGGGAGGCTAACGTGTAGCTGAAGGCCGAGTGCGCGCCGAGAGCATCGATGATGCGGAAATCCATGCCGCGCGGACCGTCGTTGGTGGCGCGCATGTGGAGGCCCTCGGCGAGGGAGATGAAGCGGACGTCGACAAGCTGCTCGTCGTGCCACAGCGACACCTTGTAGCGGCCCACCCACGGGTCTTCGTAGAGGTCACCCGGGAAAGGCTCGGCGATGCCTGCGTCGAAGGTCTGCTCCGAAATCTCCTCCTGCTCGCCCCCGAGGGGCGCGTAGGTGAGATCGATGCGCCACTCCCCTTCCGCAATGAGGTGCACGCGCGGCGACTTGGTGAACACGGGCTCGTTATCGAGGCCCCGGGCGTTGGGCAGGGTGGCGACGTCGAAGTCCCACTCGAAATCGCCGTGCTTGGCGACGTCCACCGGTTCCCTCTGCGGCACTCGGACCTGCTCCGGCAGCGGGCCCACTTCCCAGCCGGCCCAGATGCCCAGCGGCTCGGCATCCTCGAGCGTGCCCTGCGGCGCGATGAGGGTGGTGCGGTCATAGACGATGAAGGGTGCTTCATCGGTGATGCCGGTGAAGGTGACGGTCTCGATGAGGTCCTCATCGCCATCGCGCAGGGTTACCTCGATGCGGGTAAAAGGCCCGGGGATGCCGACTTCCAGCGGTTCTTCGGTGGCGAATTCGCGCACCGAATGGGGGCGATCGATGAAGTGAGACTTGACCACCCACCGAGGATCAGACAGATCTGCCTCAGGATAGGTAGCCGGCAGCTCCAGCATGAGAATGTTGCTCCCCCGGCGCAGTGAAATCCGGGGACCCTGTTCGGTGAGGTCAGTGGTGACCAACGGCGTTGTGGGAAGTGAATAAATCTCCGCGCTCATTTGCTTCATCATAGGACACGGCGGGGTGGTGTTGCCATGTCGCTGGTAGGCGGCCTGACTGTCCTATCCGTAGGACAGGTGTCCTATTGATAGGACAGTTGGCTATAGTAGGGCCATGGACCCAGTACAACTCCTCAAGAAAAGCCCGCTGAGCCTGAGCGAAATCTCGCGGCGCTCGGGAGTGTCGCGAAATACGCTCAATCTGTGGTTGCGTGGGACAGCTCAACCGAGCTTGACCGGGTTGGCCAAGGTAATGCGCGTGCTCGGATACGAGGTTTCCGTACAGGTACACCGCATGAGTGATGCCGCGGCCGCGACAGCCGCCAGAGTGCTTCTTGGGGAACTCGCAAGTGAGGAGCCAGACGTTAAAGCCTGGATTGACCGCTTCGTGCAGTGGGGTGACACCCCGGCCGGCGGCGGTAGCTGCCAGGCTCTCATTGAACGGGCCGCGTGGGCCTCCAACCCATATGGCCGCCACGGGGCTCTCCACTTCTTACCGTCAAATCCCATAACGATTGCTTCAGCGGTTGATGCGAGTGGGCAAACTTGGGCGATGTCGGGTGCTTTTGCAGCGCAACGAGTCGCGGGGCAGATCGCAGGTGAAGAAGAACCTCAATCAACATTGATCTGGTGCACAAATCCAGCAGACATCGTGTCTTCATTGCCCACTCGGATCCGTGCCAGTTCTGAGCCCGTATCTGGAGGGATCACGCTCGTGCCAGTTGCTGGTGAAGAGCTAACGGGCGCAACAAAAGAATCAGGAATACACTACGTGTCACCGCACCAGCTTGCTATCGATGCGTGCGCAGAAAACTATGTGGGAGGGCATAGGTGATGAGAAGAGCGACGAGCCGAGTGAGCTGGGAGCACCATGAGCGACCTCTCATTGCGGAGTTGGGGACCAAGCGTGCGCTGTTTCGACTAACCAAGCAACTTCCTGACTTGGTGTGGAATGCCGCCGCGCTGGAAGGAAACACGTTCACTCTCCCGGAAGTCCGCACTCTGCTCGATGGCGTCACTGTGGGTGGGAAGGCACTTGCTGAGCAGCAACAGATCTTGGACTTGTCAGAAGCGTTCAACCTGCTCCATGAGCTGGTCATCCAACAAGAATTTGCGGTGGACAAAGCCACCAGTGACGCGCTTCATGCTGTCCTTGCAAGGAACGAGGCTCTCGATGCCGGCCTTTTCCGTGGTGAAGGCCACGTGGAGGGAGACGGCGGTGGCGTGCGGCTCATGGACGGCGGGTTCATCCCCTTCGACCCTGCTGAAGAGTTGGGCGAAGCCCATGCTGATCTGTTGGCTTCCCTTCAGGGAAGTGGTGACCCCGTCGAGCAAGCGTTGGCCTATTTCTGTTCTGCAACACGCAGCCAGTTCTATTTCGATGGGAATAAGCGGACCGCCAGGCTAGTGGCGTCCGGCCTCTTGCTGAGTCATGGATACAGCGCATTGAATATCCCTCACGCGCGGCGGCTGGAGTTCAACCTTGCCCTCGATGAACTGTTCCGATCCGATGACGCTACGACCTTGATGGACTTCCTGTATGACTGCCTAGAGGAGTCCTCCCAGTAAGCGCAGTAGGCCCTCCGCTTCCGAAGCGGAGGGCCTACGTGGGGGCTGAATGCTCAGCGCATCCTTTAGTGCATAGTGCTGTAGTGCTTAGCGGAACATCTTCTGCAGAGCGGAGAAGTCAGCCTTGACCACGCCGACAGACTGCAGGAATGCGGCGATGGCGCCGAGCAGGGCAGCCACAACGCCTGCGCCCAAGAAGCCGGCGCCGACGGGGTGGCGTGGCTAAAAGGAACAGAGTTGACGACACCAGCGGACTTGTTGTGGTCAATTGCCTGCTCGGAGATTTCTTCAGGGAGTGGCCGTATGGGGACTTGCCCAGAACACTGTTGACGTCGGCAAGCACTGCGTGGACACCATAAAACGACAAACGGTGAACCCCAGGAGGTGGGATTCACCGTGGTGAGTGAGTGGGCAGATTATGCCATCTGCAGCGTGGTCACGCAGGTACCGCCTTCGTCAGAGGTATCCAGGGGAACCTCGCCGGTCTTGCCGTCCTGCTCGATGGTGATGGTGCCCTTCTTGTCGGCCGGCAGCCAGTAGCCAATGAAGCCGTTGTCGAACGTCGTGGTGTCTTCGTTGACTAGCTCATTTCCTTCGTCATCCGTGATGGTGACGTGGATGTCTTCCTGGCTGAGCTCACCGGTGCAGGTGGTCAGGGAGTGGTTGAAGCAGTCGTGCGTACGGGAGAGGTACGGCGCAATAGAGAGGTAGAACTTGTCCTCCGGCAGCGGCAGGGAGGCCTGACCCTGTTCAGTAGCGAGGATGAGCTCGTTCGGGCGCACGGATGCGAGGAGATCGCTATTGCGCTCGTCCTTGGACTGGCGGTCCAGCTTGTCCACGATTTCCTGGCCATCCAACCCTTCGAGATCGAACCCGGCCTGGATCTCCTCGGCGGAGACCTGCTGGACCTCGGTGGTGGCAGCGGCGCTCTTCGAGGCTTCACTCGGTACGGGGCTGTCAGTAGAGCAAGAGGACAGGGTGATGGCTGCGGCGCAGGCAGTGGTGAGGGCGATGAGGCGTTTCATAAGTCTTCCGAATGGGTCCGATTGTGTTTACTCAAGCCTATACCCCACCCGGGTATCTATCAATGGAATGAGAGAAGGATCATCTTTTCGTGCTACGCAGGTTAAACTCTCCCCTATGTCTGATACTTCGGCCGCAACTCTGCCGCCCTGCCCCGAATGCTCCTCTGAGTACACCTACGAGATGCCGCCGCTTATCGTCTGCCCGGAGTGTGCGCACGAGTTCTCCGCCGACTCTGCTGATGCTTCGGCCTCGGAAGGAAGCGAACCGACCATCGTCGACTCCGTGGGCAACGCGCTTGCTGACGGCGACACGGTCACCATCACCAAAACCCTTAAGGTCAAGGGCGCGCAGCAGCCGCTGAAGGCCGGCACGAAGGTGCGCGGCATCCGCCTGAACTTCGACGCCGGCACCGGCCAGGAAGACCACAACATTGATTGCCGGATTGATGGTTTTGGCGCGATGAAGCTGAAGCCTGCTGTGGTGAAGAAGGTTTAGTAGTGAAGACGATGTAGGGCTACCCCAGGACTTTTACTGGTCCCGACTTGGGTCATGGGGTGGGTGAGCACCGACTTGCTTGAGACCGCTGCCTTTTGTCAGACGCCTCCTGCAGGTCGATGGAGGCGCGCAGACGTTGCGCGCTGCGAGGGGAGCAAAGAAGGTAATCCGCTTCGCGAAGATGCGTACAGTGTTCTACGGGAACGGTCGTTGTGTCCCGACTTAGGTCATCGGGCAGGTGCCGCAACGTCACTCTTGACGCTGCTACCTTGCATTTTTCGACGGCGGGGTGGAGTTGTTCCGCACCAATTTGGCCTAAGTCGGGTTGGTAGTGAAGACGACGTAGAGGTACCCCCAAGACTTGTATTGGTGGTCGTCACTGTGGCGAGGGAAAGACAGCAAAACCTTGAGACTGGGCAGCGGCGTGGAGCTGTTTGTCGTAGGTGAAAAAGGTCAGGGTGAGGCCAGCGTCGCGGAGAAGACAGGCGCTCGCCAGGTGGATGGCATCCAGGGAGCGAACGCCGGTCAGCGAGCAAGCTCGACGAATGACCTCATCGCTGATGCCAACTTTGGAGACCCCCTCCGTGAACTTCCGGTAACCGGCGCCGGTGAGGCCACTGCGCTGCCACACTTTAGATAACTCGATGTCAATGAGTGCAGAAGAAAACAGTTGCTGGCCTTCAAGGAGTGCAGCGACTTCGGAGCTTTCGCGCTCGGGCAAGGCCAACTTCGCTAGTGCCGAAGTGTCGACGTAGATCATCACAAGCGGTCTTCCCTATCCAGTAGCGATACAACGTCTGTCCCGGAAGGCAGATAGTCTGTGGTGCTTGGCTGTGAGTAAGGCTTCGGGTTGTGGCTCAGGATTCCGGCAGCTACTAACTGCTCCACGGGGCTATCTAGAGATGAAATGGGAACAACGCGAGCAATGGGCCGATTGCGGTCGGTGATGACCACGCTTTGACCTGTAGCGGCAACTTCGCGAACGATGTGGCCAGAACGCTGGTTGAGTTCGCGCAAAGAAATGTTGGTCATTGCTCCAACCGCCTTTCCTTATTGGCTGGTGACTGTAAAAAGTTAAATGTAGAACAGTAGAACAATGGTGATTTTAGTGGCAGAGCTTAGAGGGGACAAGGGGGGCGTCGTCAGTTGCGTGGCCGCGCTGCGGAACGGAATTGCGGCCTAGCTGGGTCTAACTGGGGAGATGTCCGTGCGGTGACTACACTGTCTAACCATGACTAACCCGAGCGATAACACCACCCACCGCTACACGCCGGAGCTCGCCGCGCAGATTGAAAGTGCCTGGCAGCAGTACTGGAAGGATAACGGCACCTTTAATGCGCCGAACCCAGTTGGGCCGCTCGCGGAGGACGGTAAGGAACTTCCCGCGGAGAAGATGAACATCCAGGACATGTTCCCCTACCCGTCTGGCGCGGGTCTGCACGTGGGCCACCCGCTGGGTTATATCGCCACGGATACTTATGCCCGCTTTAACCGCATGCTGGGCAAGAACGTCCTGCACACGCTGGGTTATGACGCCTTTGGCCTGCCAGCGGAGCAGTACGCCATCCAGACTGGTACGCACCCGCGCACCACCACGGAGGCGAATATCAACAATATGCGCCGCCAGCTGGGCATGCTGGGTCTGGGCCACGATCCGCGCCGCTCGGTGGCCTCGACTGACCCGGAGTTTTATAAGTGGACGCAGTGGATCTTCCTGCAGATCTATAACTCCTGGTTTGATGAGGAGCAGCAGAAGGCACGCCCGATTTCTGAGCTCATCAAGGAACTTGAGGTGGGCAAGCGCACCACCAAGGATGGTCGCTACTACGCGGATCTGACCAAGGAAGAGCAGCGCCACGCGCTCGACGAATTCCGCCTGGTGTACCTGTCCAACTCCACCGTGAACTGGTGCCCGGGCCTGGGCACGGTGTTGGCCAACGAGGAGGTCACCGCGGAGGGCAAGTCCGAGCGCGGTAATTTCCCGGTCTTCCGCAAGAACCTGCGCCAGTGGATGATGCGCATTACCGCCTACTCCGACCGCCTGCTCGATGACCTGGAGCTTCTGGATTGGCCGGAGAAGGTCAAGTCCATGCAGCGCAACTGGATTGGCCGCTCCCGCGGCGCGGAGGTCACCTTCCACGCTGAGGGCTACAACATCGACGTCTTCACCACCCGCCCGGATACCCTCTTCGGCGCGGAGTACGTGGTGCTGGCCCCGGAGCACGAGCTTGTCGACGCCCTCCTCTCCCCCATCCCCTACGAGGATGATGTCGACGAGCGCTGGACCTTCGGCCACGATGATCCGAAGGAGGCCGTGGAGGCCTACCGCGCGTCCATCGCCGCGAAGTCCGATTTGGAGCGCCAGGAGAACAAGGAAAAGACCGGCGTCTTCCTGGGCACTTATGCCACCAACCCGGTCAACGGCAAGAAGGTCCCGATCTTCATCGCGGACTACGTCCTGACCGGCTACGGCACCGGCGCCATCATGGCGGTCCCGGCGCACGATACCCGTGACTACGAGTTCGCCACCGTCTTTGGCCTGCCCATTACGGAGGTCGTCGCTGGCGGCGACATCACCAAGGAGGCCTATACCGAGTCCGGCAAGGCCGTGAACTCCGCCAACGATTCCCTGGACATCAACGGCATGTCCAAGGACGAGGCCATCGCCGCCATCATCCCGTGGCTGGAGGAACAGGGCGTGGGCCGCGAGAAGATCCAGTACAAGCTGCGTGACTGGCTGTTTGCCCGCCAGCGCTACTGGGGCGAGCCCTTCCCCATCGTCTACGACGAGGCCGGCCAGGCCTACCCGCTGCCGGAGTCGATGCTGCCCATCGAGCTGCCAGAGGTAGAAGACTACAAGCCGGTGTCCTTCGACCCGGATGATGCCGATTCCTCCCCGCAGCCGCCGCTGGCCAAGGCCCGCGAGTGGGTTGAGGTGGAACTGGACCTGGGCCTGGGCGATGGCCCCAAGACCTACTACCGCGATACCAACGTCATGCCGCAGTGGGCAGGTTCTTCCTGGTACCAGCTGCGCTACATCGATCCGACGAATGACGAGATCTTCTGCAATATTGAGAACGAGCGCTACTGGACGGGCCCGCGCCCAGACGAGCACGGTGCCAACGACCCGGGTGGCGTTGACCTCTACGTCGGTGGCGTTGAGCACGCCGTGCTGCACCTGCTCTACTCGCGCTTCTGGCACAAGGTCCTCTTCGATCTGGGCTACGTGAGCTCCAAGGAGCCCTACCGCCGCCTCTACAACCAGGGCTACATCCAGGCCTACGCTTACACCGATTCCCGTGGCGTCTACGTCCCAGCCGCCGAGGTTGAGGAGAAGGATGGCAAGTTCTTCTACAACGGCGAAGAGGTTAACCAGGAGTACGGAAAGATGGGCAAGTCCCTGAAGAACGCCGTGGCCCCGGATGACATCTGCAACGAGTACGGTGCCGATACCCTGCGTGTTTACGAGATGTCGATGGGCCCGCTGGATACCTCCCGCCCGTGGGCAACAAAGGACGTCGTCGGTGCGCAGCGCTTCCTCCAGCGCCTGTGGCGCCTGGCTATCGATGAGAACTCCGGCGAGCTGTGCACGACGGACGCGGAGCTTTCCGACGATGACCTGAAGCACCTCAACCGCACCATCGCCGGCGTACGCGATGACTACGAGAACCTGCGCCTGAACACCGTGGTGGCCAAGCTCATCGAGTACGTGAACTACCTGACCAAGGCCTACCCGAAGGGCGCTCCGCGCGCCGCTGTGGAGCCCTTGGCCCAGCTGGTCTCCCCTGTTGCCCCGCACATCGCGGAGGAACTGTGGAAGCGCTTTGGTCACGATGAGACCGTGACCTACGAGGCCTTCCCGGAGTTCGATGAGAAGTACCTCGTCGACGACGAGATTGAGGTTCCGGTGCAGATCAACGGCAAGGTCAAGGCCCGCGTCATGGTGCCTGCCGACGCCGACCAAGCCACCGTCGTGGGCATTGCCAAGGACGATGAGCGCATTGCGGAACTCACCGCTGGCAAGAACGTGGTCAAGGAGATTTACGTTCCGGGCCGCATGGTCAACCTGGTGGTCAAATAAAACCACCGGGGCCCCGATAAGTCGGGGCCCCAACTGCCCTAGTTGACGAAACCAGCGCCCTTCCAGCGAAGGATCGTGGGGAAAATTGTCAGTTAGGGCAGTTTTGCGCCGAGGCGTGTACCTTCGTCACTCCCCTCGCAGCGCGCAACGTCTGCGTGCCTCCACTGATATGCAGGAGGCAACTGACAAAAGGCGTCTTACAAAAGGCATCAGTCAAATGGCGTTTTCGCGACCAAAAACGCCATTTACTCAGTGCAGATGGCGTTTTTAGACCCAAAGATGCCTTTTACCAGATGCCTTTTGCAGGACGCCTTCCTGACCTAGGCGGATTTAGTGCGCAACAATCCCACCTCACCGCCGAACAACACCAGGGAGCAGTGTTATGAGTGTCGTCTACATGGTCGCGGCTTGGAGCTAATCCAGCTCTTGGTTCAGCTCCTCGCGCACCTTGGTGATGATCGCGCCGAGGAAGCCCTCGCAGCCATCGGTAATCATGGGAAACGTGGAGTCATCCTCAAGGACGCCCAGCGTGAATAACAAATCGCGGGTGATGGCGTGCGTGTAATCGTATTCCGGGTTGAACTCCCACTCGCCGCGGAATAAATGGACTAGTTCGAAGGACAGTTGAGGAATGCCCTCCGGTTCGGCGTAGGCATAGGGGATGTTGTTCAGGACGACCTGCGTTGCCCAGAGCGGATCGCTCATGGCCTTGCGGCCATACTTGGTGAGCTTGATATCCGTCGTCGTGGTCTTGATCCAATCCAAGTCCGTCAAGAAACCCCGCAAGTTCAGCAACGGCTGGTGGTAGTCTTCGCGCTTGACCTCATCAAAATCATTGGGGCTATTCAGTCCCTCCTTGAGGCGCGCGACGGCCGCCTGCTTGAGGTAGCCGGCCCCGGTCAGGCGTGGGAATTCCTCGATGACCTCGAGGTATTCGCGTATACGCTGGCCTACGTGGGCGGCGGTGGCGTCGTCAAGCGCCGGCAGCTCATAGTCGGGGCGCAGCTCCGGGTAAGCCTCGTGGATGTCCGCGCGCCATTGTTTCAGCAGCTCCGGGGAGGGCACGGGGATGTCTTCGAAGGGTGTGGAGCGGAAGGGATCGAGCGGGAGATCCCCAGGCAGCGCGGGCTTGGTGCCGCCCTCGAGGTTGGCGGCCTCCGTGCCCATGGTGGCCAGGCGCTGCGCCACTGCTGGCGGGAAGAACGTGGTGAGGCGTTGGTGGATTTGGTCCAGCGTGTAATTGGGGAAGAGCGCGAAGATGCGCTCCATACTATCCGTGGGTACGGCCATGTAGGCCATGGTGGCCTGGACATCGAGGACCACCTTGAACATCGCCTCGGCGCTGCCCAGCTCACTCATCAGATCGGGGCCCTCACCAGCGATAAGCGCGGGAAGGCCCATGACGACGCGCGAGCTATCGGCCACGCTGATGCTGATATTCCAGGCGCCGTCCGAGGGGTGGTAGTGCGCTACTTCCCGGAAAGTCTCGAAAAAGTCCTGGTCAATGATGCTGAGGACGTCGATCGGCGTGCCTTCCTCACCCACGAGGATGCCCGGATGGGAGGGTTCGAGGCCGAGCGCGGCGTGGACGATGATCATCATTTCGCCCACGGTGAGTTCGGCGGGGGCAGCGACGAAGCGGGACGTGGTGAAGAAGGGATTCTCCACGTCGATGCGGACGTTCCTAGCGAGGTTCATAGTGCCCGACAGTATTAGAAAACCGTGCTATTCGCGCGCCAACGCTTCGCCCACGCGCTTGCCCGAGTGGATACAACCACCCAGGAAGGTGCCTTCCAGCGCATTCTTGCCGTGCATACCGCCGCCGCCAAAACCGGAGGCCTCGCCGCAGGCGTACAGCCCAGGAAGAACTGTTCCATCGGGGTTCAGGCACTGGCCATCCAGGTTGGTTTCCAGGCCGCCGAGTGTCTTGCGGGTGAGGAACTTCAGGCGCACCGCGATGAGTGGGCCCTTGGTTTCATCGAGGATGCGGTGTGGGGGAGCAACGCGGATGAGCTTGTCGCCGAGGAAGCCGCGGGCTACGCGAATGTAGTTGACTTGGGCGTCCTTGCTAAAGGGGTTATCCAGCTGCGAATCCCGATCCTCTAGGACTGTCCTAAGGTGGGCCACATCTATGGTGGGGGAACCCTCTGGTGCAATGCGGTTCATTCCGGCGACGAGATCCTCCAGGTTGTCTTCCACGACCCAGTCGATTCCGTTGTCCATGAATGCCTTGACGGCCACGTGGGTGCCGGGGCCTAGCTTGCCGGCGAGCTTCTTGAATTCCTTGTCCGTCAGGTCCGGGTTCTGCTCCGAGCCGGAGAAGATGAACTCCTTGTCCACGATGGCCTGGTTGAGCACGAACCAGGAATAGCCGTGACCGGTCTGGCCTATGTGGGTCAAGGCTGCCAGGTTATCGGTGCCGGGGAAGAGGTTGGTGGGCAGGCGGTTGCCTTCGGCGTCGAGCCACAGCGCTGACGGGCCCGGGATGATGCGGATGCCGTGGCCGGGCCAGATGGAATTCCAGTTGGTCATGCCCTCGGTGTAGGCCCACATGCGGTCGGTGTTGACCACGGAGGCGCCGGCTTGCTGGGCGATGTCGATGCCGCGGCCGTCGACATGCGCGGGAACGCCCGTGACCAGTTCCTCCGGGCACTCGCCCCAGCGCTCAGTGGGCCACATCTTGCGAACCTTCTCCAGGTTGCCGCCGATGCCACCGGTGGCGATGACCACGGCGGAGCCGTGAAGCTCAAAGTGCTTGACCACGTCCCTCGAGCTTGCCTCACCACGCGCCTGGCTGGTGGGGGAGAGGACGCTGCCGCGCACGCCGACGACGCACGGGCTACCAGCGTCGTCCTTGTCGACGACGAGCTCGTCCACGCGGTGGCGGAAATGGAATTCGACCTGGCCTTGTTCCTCTGCTTTAAGGAGTGGTTCGCGGAACACGCGCACGACTTCTGGGCCCGTGCCCCAGGTGAGGTGGAAGCGCGGCACGGAGTTACCGTGGCCGGAGGCATCGCCCGAACCGCGCTCGGCCCATCCGATGGTGGGTAGGACGTTGAGGCCCAAGGACTTGAGGTAGCCGCGCTTTTCATTAGCGGCGAAGCGTACGTATTCGCGGCCCCATTTTGCGCCCCAAAAATCGTGCCGGTCTTCCTCGGTCACTGGGTCATAGTCGGCAGAGTTGGCCCAGTCGCGCCAGGCCAATTCTTCGGAGTCCTTGACCCGCATCATCTTCTGCTCGGGGGAGTCGACATAAAACAGCCCGCCGAGGGACCAGAAGGCCTGGCCGCCTAGGTTATTGCGGTTTTCTTGTTCGAGGAAGATGACGTGCTTGCCGCCCTTGAGGGCCTCGTAGCCGGCGACCATGCCGGCGAGGCCGCTGCCGACGATGATGACGGAGCCAGTGACTGAGGTAGTTTCTTTCATGACAGTAATGATAAAAGAAACCAACCTTCGATGTGTGACTTGGCTCGCACAGCATCATCTTTATGCCGAGGTTGTGGCCTCGGCATAGGTGGTGTTCACCTTCTCCACGAGGGTGAGGACATCGTAGGTCGCCACAATCTCGTCCTCCTGGTTGTAGAGCACGGCATCCCAGCAGACCTCGCCGTAGTCATCGGTGACGCGCGGGGTGATGCGCTTGGCGGTGAGCTCCACGCGGATGGAATCGTCATAGGTGACCGGCGTGATGAAGCGCAGGTTTTCCAGACCGTAGTTGGCCAGAACCGGGCCCGGTGCGGGCTCCACGAAGAGGCCAGCGGCCCAGGAGACCAGCAGGTAACCGTGTGCGACGCGGCGCGGGAAGAAGGGGTTAGCGGTGGCGGCTTCCTCATCGGTGTGGGCGTAGAAGGTATCGCCGGTCTTCTCCGCGAACTCGAGGATTTCCTCGAGGGAGACGTGGCGCAGATCGGAGGCGAACTGGTCACCAATCTGCAGCGTGGCCAGGTCCTTGCGGAAGGGGTGGGTACCCTGGCCATTTTCAACGTCGGCGCGGGTCACGCGCTGCACGGCCGCGCCGCGGTGCCACTGGTCCGTGATGGCGGTGAGGTGATCCGGGGTGCCCTGAATAGCGGTGCGCTGCATGTAGTGCAGGATGCCGCGCACACCACCCAGTTCTTCGCCGCCGCCGGCGCGGCCCGGGCCGCCGTGGACGAGGTGCGGGAGGGGAGAGCCGTGGCCGGTAGACGTCTTCGCATCATCGCGGTCGAGGAAGTGCAGGCGGCCGTGATGGGCGGCGATGCCGAGTGCATACTCGCGTGCCAGCTGCGGGTCATGCGTAATAACGGAGGCAACCAGCGAGCCAGAGCCCAAGGCGGCGAGCTCGATGGCCTCGGCGGGGGAGTCGTAACCCAGGAAGGAGACGACGGGGCCGAAGGCCTCGGTGTCGTGGACCGCTGGGGCGCGGTTATCGGCAAAGCGCAGGATGGTGGGGTTGAAGAACGCGCCCTCGGCCTCCTCGCCGCCGTAGACAATCTCGCCGCCGCCGGCCTTGAGCTTTTCGACGGCTTCTGCGACGTCAGCTTTCTGATCCGCAGAGACCAGTGGGCCCATGGTGGCGGAAGCATCGCGCGGATCGCCCACGACCACCTTGTCGCTAAGGCGTGTGCTGAGGGCGTCAATGGTGGCGTCGACAAGCGCGTGCGGGACGATGGCGCGGCGGATGGCGGTGCACTTCTGACCCGCCTTCGAGGTCATCTCGCCGAAGACTGCCTTGACGAAGGCGTCGAACTCCGGGGAATCCGCGGTGACATCGGTGCCCAGAATGGCGGCGTTGAGGGAGTCCGCCTCCGCGCTGAACTGGATGCCGCCCTCGATGACGTTGCGGTGTGCGCGCAGGGTATTCGCAGTATCAGCAGAGCCAGTAAAGGCCACGTGATCGCGATAGTCCAGGTGATCCAACAGGTCGCGGGCGGAGCCGGAGATGAGCTGCAAGCTGCCCTCCGGCAGGATTCCGGAATCAATCATGAGGCGAACACACGCCGCGGTGATGTAGCCGGTCGGTGTCGCTGGCTTAACAATGGAGGGCACGCCCGCGATGAAGGCCGGGGCGAACTTCTCCAGCATGCCCCAGACGGGGAAGTTGAAGGCGTTGATCTGCACCGCAACGCCAGGGATCGAGGTGTAAATGTGGCGGCCAATGAAGGAGCCGTCCTTGGAAAAGACCTCCGCCTCACCATCCGGCATGACGGTGCAGTTGGGCATCTCGCGGCGGCCCTTCGAGGAGAAGGTGAACATGGTGGAAATGCCGCCGTCGATATCGACGAAATTATCGCGCTTGTTAGCGCCGGCCTTGTTGGCCAGTTCGTAGAGCTCTTCGCGGTGATCTTGGAGATAGATCGCCAGCTCCTTGAGCTTGAGGGCGCGCTCGTGGAAGGTGAGCTTCTGTAGCCCTTCGCGCCCGGTGCTGCGGGCGTAATCGATGGCGCCGGCGATGTCGAGGCCTTCGGCGCTAACTAGGGCGACGACATCCCCGGTGGAGGCGTCGTGCACGTCCGCAACGCGCGAAGGGTTGTCCGGGGTGAGCCACTGGCCGGAGAGATAGCTGGGGACGAGGGCTTCAGTCATAGCGAAAAGTTTGGCCTTTCCATTAGTTTCCGAACGGTTGGTCAGTAAATACAGGCTAGTATAGTCTGCGTCACATTTCTAGGATTAAGTAAGGAGCACGGCATGGCCGCAGAGGTATGGAAGATTCAGTTGGGTGAGCTGGACAAGAAGATGGGCGTAGAAATCCTGGAAGAGTCAGCCGAGCGGGTGGTGGCCACCATGCCGGTTGAGGGCAACACCCAATCCTTCGGGCTGCTTCACGGCGGCGCGATGGCCTGTATCGCTGAGGCCGTCGGCAGCTGGGCGGCGGTGATTCACGCCTCGACGCTGGGCAAGGTCGCTGTCGGCGTGGACATCAACGCGACGCACCACGCCTCCGGGCGCTCGGGTCAGGTCACGGCGACGGCCACCGCTATCAAGCTGGGTAAGACGCTGTGCTCCCACGAGATCGTCATTACAGATGACGAGGGGAGGAGACTGTGCACGGCGCGTATCACGAATGCGTTGATTTCCCCTAAAGCGGAAGGGAAGTAAGGGAGTCCGTAAATAAAGCGTAAAAATCGGGGTCAAGGGGTGTAAAGATGCCGCAAATAACCCGTAGGTCTAGGGGGGAGCGGGCCTAACGTCAATGCTCGGCAGGTGCTCACCAGCACCGGCGCTCGATGCTCTGGGGCACCGGGCACACCTTGTATTGCTTTCACCCAAGGGGGTCTCTCCCACATGTTGGACATTCTGGTCATCGTGATCGTGGTCCTTACATTTAGCGCTCCCTCCGCCATCAACGAGTTTATGGACGGAGACGCGTAAATCATGAACACCATCACAGCGGTTATCGGGCTCATTATTGTTGTCGCGCTCGTGGCCTATCTCATCATTTCTCTTATTGACCCGGAGCGTTTCGCATGATCGCCAGCATTGTGGCGGTAGCACCGCAGTACCTCGCCCTCTTTGCCCTTCTAGCGGCGGCTTATGTGCCGCTTGGTAACTGGATGGCTCGTACCTATACCTCTGAAAAAGACTGGGCTGTCGAGCGCCTCATATACAGAATTTTGCGGGTTGACCCCAACCGGGGCCATAACGCCAAGAACTACACTCGTGCGCTGCTGGGCTTCAGCCTGGCCTCCGTCTTGGTTCTTTACGCAGTGCAGCGGCTCCAAGCAGTGCTGCCAAGCTTTGGCAACGCCCGCGAAGACGCAGTGGAGCCGTGGATGGCCTTCAACACTGCGGCCTCCTTTACTTCCAACACCAACTGGCAGTCCTATTCCGGCGAAGACACCCTGACCAATGCTTCGCAGATGCTGGGCCTGACCGTACAAAACTTTGCCTCGGCTGCTGTGGGCATGTGCGTGGCTGTTGCGTTGATCCGTGGCATCGGCCACCTGGGTTACCAGCGCGACGTGGCGGCAACGCAGGATGGCCAGAAGCTCATAGGTAACTTCTGGGTGGACCTCACCCGTGGTCTGGTTCGCATCCTGCTTCCCCTGTCACTCATTATCTCCACCGTGCTCATCCTTGGCGGAACCATGCAAACCTTTGGATCCAACCTGGTCACTGACTCTGGCGTGGATATCTCCCGTGCTCCTGTGGCCAGCCAAGAAGCTATTAAGCTGCTGGGCACCAACGGTGGTGGCATCTTCGGAGCTAACTCGGCGCACCCGTTTGAGAATCCAACGGGCTTTACCAACCTGGTGGAGATCTTCTCCCTGCTCGTCATCTCTTTCTGCATGATTCGCACGTACGGCGTGATGCTTAAATCGCAGAAGCACGCGTGGACGCTGCTCGGCGTTGCCGGTGGTCTGTGGACCGTGATGGTTGTCCTAGTGACCTGGGCACAGCACACCCTCGTCGGCGGTGCTTCCCAGTTGGCAGGCGCCAACATGGAAGGTATCGAACAGCGCCTTGGCATTGACGCTTCGGCATTGTTCGCCGTGTCCACCACGGGTACCTCGACGGGTGCGGTGGACTCCATGCACGATAGCTATTCCCCGCTGGGCGGCGGCTTGCTCATCCTCAACATGCTGCTGGGTGAGATCGCTCCAGGCGGTGTGGGCACTGGCCTCTATGGCCTCTTGATTGTGGCCATCCTAGCAGTGTTCATCGGCGGTCTCCTGGTCGGCCGCACACCGGAGTTTATGGGCAACAAGATTGGACGCAAGGAAATTTCGGCAGTCAGCCTCTACATCCTCACCATGCCGGTTCTAGTCCTCGTGGGCGTCGGAGCCTCCGTGGCGCAGCGCAAGCTGGTTGAGCTTTCTGCAACCAACTTCGGCGCGCCGGGCACAGCGGACAATGCGCACGGCCTCTCTGAAGTGCTTTACGCGTTTACCTCCGCGGCCAACAACAATGGCTCGGCTTTTGCAGGTCTCACGGTGACTGAGCCCTGGTGGCAGATCACGTTGGGCTTGGCCATGCTGTTGGGCCGCTTCTTGCCCATCGTCTTCGCCCTATACCTAGCCGGAAGCCTGGCAGGGCAGAAGCGCCAGGCCACCACTACCGGCAGCTTGCCCACGTCCGGCATCACCTTCTCCCTGTTGACCATCGGCGTCATCCTGCTGGTCGCAGCACTCACCTTCTTCCCCGTCCTCACCCTGGGTCCCATTTCGGAGGCACTATCATGACAACCCCTACCATGACCGCTGAGCAGGTCAAGGCTCCTCGCACAAAGACTGCGGACAAAAACAGCGGTCTTGCCGCTGCGGCGCTGAAGGCGCTGCCGAGCAAAATGTCCCCGCTTGCCCAAGCACGCAACCCCGTGATGTTCGTCGTGTGGGTCGGCGCCGCACTGACTACGGTGTGGTCCATCATCAACCCCAGCTTCTATGGATGGGTCGTGACTATATGGCTGTGGTTCACTATCGCCTTCGCGGCCTTTGCGGAGGCTTATGCCGAAGGCCGCGGAAAGGCCCAGGCCGACAGCCTGCGCTCTGTGCGTGATGATGCCACTGCCAACCTAATAACGGACTCCGGCATTGAGGTGGTCCCTGCGTCTGAGCTCACGAGAGGCTCTATCGTGCGAGTGGAAGCCGGGGAGACCATCCCGGGTGACGGTGACGTCATCGAAGGTGCCGCTACCGTCGACGAGTCTGCTATCACGGGTGAATCGGCTCCCGTCGTCCGCGAGGCCGGCGGTGACCGCTGCGCCGTGACTGGCGGCACCGTGGTGCTCTCTGACTCCATCAAGGTCAAGATCACCTCTGAACCGGGTTCCACTTTTGTGGACACGATGATTGCTCTGGTGGAAGGAGCCGAGCGCCGCAAGACTCCGAATGAGATTGCGCTGAGCATCCTTCTTTCCACGCTGACTATCCTCTTCCTCATCGCCGTGACGGCTTTGGCTCCCATGGGTTTGTTCACCGGCGCTGAGTTGTCCCCGCTGTCCCTCGTCGCGCTGCTGGTATGCCTCATCCCGACGACCATCGCCGCACTGTTATCCGCCGTGGGTATCGCCGGCATGAACCGCCTCGTTCGCCACAACGTTCTGGCCACTTCCGGCCGTGCGGTGGAAGCAGCCGGTGACGTCGCCACGCTTCTTATGGATAAGACCGGCACCATCACGTACGGCAACCGCCAGGCCACGGGCCTGATCGTGGCTTCGGGTGTGAACGAACGTGAAGCTGCAGAGATTGCACGCATTTCTTCCCTGGCGGATGAAACCCCGGAGGGCCGCTCCATCGTCTCCTGGTTGACGGAGAACTACTCTCTGTCTAGCGAGGGCGACGCGGAAGCTCGGAAGGCTGAAGTCATCCCGTTCAGCGCTTCTACCAGGATGTCTGGTCTCGACCTGGCTAACAGAAAGCTGCGCAAGGGCGCGGGCGACGCCGTGCGAAAGTGGGTAACTGAGGCAGGCGGCGCGTGGCCGCAAGAGATCGAGGATTCAGTAACCCAGATTGCGCAAGACGGCGGTACCCCGCTGCCAGTTGCCGTGGAAGAATCCGATGGCAGCCGCAAGGTGATCGCGGTGGTGCAGCTGAGTGACGTCGTCAAGCCCGGCATGGCCGAGCGTTTCGCCGAGCTGCGCCAGATGGGTATCAAAACCATCATGGTCACCGGCGACAACCCGCTGACCGCCGCGGCCATTGCTAAGGAAGCCGGTGTCGATGACTACATCGCCGAGGCCACCCCGGAAGATAAGCTCGCCCGCATCCGCGAAGAGCAGGCGCAAGGCCGCATGGTGGCCATGACCGGTGACGGCACCAACGACGCCCCGGCCCTGGCGCAGGCGGATGTGGGAGTAGCCATGAACACTGGTACCTCCGCGGCGAAGGAAGCCGCCAACATGGTGGACCTGGACTCTGATCCGACGAAGCTTATCGACGTCGTTCGCATTGGTAAGCAGCTGCTGATCACCCGTGGTGCGTTGACCACCTTCTCCTTGGCCAACGACTTGGCAAAGTAC
The DNA here is from genome assembly GCF_001811545.1 of Corynebacterium sp. HMSC074A09. Lineage (NCBI taxonomy): Bacteria > Bacillati > Actinomycetota > Actinomycetes > Mycobacteriales > Corynebacteriaceae > Corynebacterium > Corynebacterium sp. HMSC074A09. The sequence goes on from NZ_KV805119.1 coordinate 28,226, forward strand.
TTCGCCATCCTGCCGGCGCTCTTCTCCGCGCAGTTGCCGCACTTGGAACGCCTCAACATCATGCACCTGCATTCGCCTGAGTCCGCCATCGTGTCTGCGGTGATCTTTAACGCGCTCATCATCGTCGCGCTCATCCCCTTGGCGCTCAAGGGCGTGTCGTATAAGCCAGCCTCCGCGTCCTCCCTGTTGCGCCGCAACCTCGGTATTTGGGGACTAGGCGGCGTGATTACCCCGTTCATTGGCATCTGGCTCATTGACCAGGTCGTCTCCCTCCTCCCAGGCCTCTAAAGAGAACCTGCAAAGAAAAAGGAAGAACAATGCGTGTTTATCTGCGTAACCTCATTGCCGGTTTTGTCGCCGTGCTGCTCTGCGTCGTAGCACTCGGCATGGTCTATCCGGCGGCTGTGTGGGCCATTTCCCGCATCACACCGCAGTCCGCCGACGGCAATCTCATCTACCAAGGAGAGTGCCTCGTGGGCTCTACCCAAATCCAAGACGGGGTGAGCGAGGGCCCCTACTTCTTCCCTCGCGCCGAGGGAATGAGTAACTACGGTACGAGCAGCACGGAGCTGGAGAAGAACATCCAGGAACGCCGCGCCGCTATTGCCCAACGGGAAGGCGTAAGCGAAGACCGTGTGCCTGCCGACGCCGTCACGGGCTCCGGTTCCGGAGTGGATTCCGGAATCAGCCCCGAGTACGCCGAGCTGCAAGCTCCGCGTGTGGCTCGGGAGCAGGGCATTAGCGAGGAAGAGATGGAAAAGCTCATCGCCGAGAACACGGAGCATGCCAGCCTCGGGTTTCTAGGCGAAGACACGGTCAATGTGACAACTCTCAATATGTCGTTGCCCACGCCTACTCCCTGCCCATAAAGATCAGCTCATAAGATGAAGCAATGTTGACCGAAGCAACTGCGCCGTCCTCGCGCACCAAACGCGGCACCTTGAAGATTTTGTTGGGCGCCGCTCCCGGCGCGGGCAAAACCTGCGCCATGCTTAGTGAGGCGCACACGCTGATTAACCAAGGCCGTGACGTTGTCGTCGGCATTGTGGAAGACCACGGTCGCGCATATACGAAAGCCTTGTGCGAGGGTTTGGAGATCATTCCGCGGCGCACCGTTGACGGTCTGTCCGCCGGGGAGCTGGATACCGCCGCAGTCATCGAGCGCAAGCCTGACATAGTCCTCGTCGATGAGTTTGCCCACTCCAATCCTCGCGACGAAGAGCACGAGAAGCGGTGGGAAGACATCGAAGAGATTCTGGATGCCGGAATTGACGTCATCTCGACTCTCAATATCCAGCATCTGGAGAGCCTCAACGATGTTGTTAAGCAGATTACTGGCATCGCACCGCAGGAAACCGTGCCGGATGAGGTAGTGCGTGCTGCGAATGAAATCGAGCTGGTCGACGTCTCCCCGCAGCTTCTGCGCACCCGGCTTAGCGACGGACACGTGTACCGCGAAGCACGCATCGAACCTGCACTCAACAATTACTTCCGCGTGGGAAACCTCACCGCGTTGCGCGAGTTGGCACTGCTCTGGCTGGCAGATCAGGTTGATGAAGCACTCATTACGTATCGCTCGGATCAAAAAATCACCGATACGTGGGAAGCACGTGAGCGGGTAGTTGTGGCCATCCAAAACGTTGCCCATGCTGAGACCCTGATCCGGCGCGGGCGGCGCATCGCGACGAAATCTTCGGCGGAACTGCATGTGGTCCACGTCGTTTTTGGTGATTCCTTCACGTCGCGTTCCTCTTCGGTGGCGGGATCGGCGCAACAACTTGCCCGGCTGCAGACCCTGGCCCACGATGTGGGTGCGCGGCTGCACCAGGTTACTGGGGACTCCGTGCCGGAAGCTCTGCTCAACTTTGCGCGAAGCGTCAACGCTACCCAGCTTGTTGTCGGGGTGTCGCCGCGGCGGCGTTTCGGCGTGCACTGGCACAGCACGGTAGCAGAGACAGTACTGCGCGAATCCGGCTCGATTGACTGCCACCTTGTCAATCTTCCCCCGGAAAAGCCGCTTCCGCTCACACGTATGCTGCATCCTTTCCGGCCCTTCCCGCAGCGTGCAATCGCGTGGCTTAGTTCAGCGTTGGCCTTCGTCGGACTCACTGCGTTGTTAGTGCAGGCTGACGGCCAGGACTTGGGAACAGGTACCTGTTCTGCGTTCTACTTTGCACTCATTCTGCTTGTCAGTTTGGTGGGTGGCCTGTGGCCGGCCGTGGTGGTGGCGGTGGCTTCCGGTTTGGCGGTCAATTGGTTTTTCACCGAGCCAATCCATACCTTTGACATCGCCGATCCCGCTAACGCTGTCATCGCCGTGGTCATGGTGGCTATCGCTCTGGCAGTTGGCATTCTTGTGCGCCGCGCCAAGATTGAGCGGGCGAATGCAGCTGTGGCTGCGCGTGATGCTGAGCTGCTTACGGTGTTTTCCCGTGCCGCGTTGAATCGCCGTGCAGATTCTTCCCCGAAAGATGCCGTGATGCGCAAGGTGGGGGAGGCATTCAATTGTCGTCGAGCGGAGCTGCTGGATGACAACGGTGACGTCCTTGCCACCTGGCGCGCAGTTAGCCCCGAGCGCACTTCGAAGCACCTTCATATTCCCGAGAAAGTGCGCCATGAACAGACAGTGGACACCGTTGTGGCGAGCGAAGATGGCACAGTTCAGCTTCGTCTTGCGGGTCCGACTCTGTCTGCCCGGGATCGTGGCCTTGTCACCGTGGTCGCGGGCTATCTGGCGGGTATTGTTCGCCGCGAAAAGCTTTCTGCTGAGGCCGCGCGCGCTGATGCGATAGCCGCTGCAGACGAGCTGCGACGAGCGCTGCTGTCGAGTGTGAGCCACGATCTGCGTACTCCGTTGGCAACGGCCAAGTTGGCGGTGTCGTCATTGCGTAATGCCGACATTGAATTCACTCCCGAGGACCAAGATATGCTTTTGGCAGAAACTGCGGCGAGCATCGAGGAACTAACCGGGTTGGTCACCAATTTGTTGGATTACTCCCGGCTTACCGCTGGAGCAATCACCGCTCGCCACGACATTGTCGAGGTGGCAGAGGTGGCTCATCGTGCCATCGCTTCCTGCGCCTTTGGGCATTCCCCGGAGCAAATCGGGCGCATCCATCTGGACCCTACTGTGCGTGGAGTTACGTGCTGCGCGGATGCAGCCCTCATGGAGCGTGTCTTGGCCAATCTCTTTGATAACGCCCTGCGTTATGCGCCGACTGGCCAGGTGACGATGAGTGCTCAGACCATCGCCGAACAGGTGGAACTGATTGTCGGCGATGAAGGACCGGGTATCCCGCCGGAGAAACAGAAGGAACTGTTCCAGGCGTTTCAGCGTTTGGGTGATACCAGCAACGACAACGGAGTGGGCCTTGGCCTTTCTGTTGTTCAAGGCTTTGTGGAGGCCATGGGCGGTAGCATCGAGGTAGCTACCACCCTGGGCGCAACCTTTATTTTGCGGTTTCCCGTCGCGGGAGGAGAACAAAAATGACGACGAAGAAAACTAGCATCGCCATCGTGGACGATGACCCGCGTCTGCTCAACACACTGAGCATTAATTTCAAGGCTCGGGGCTACGAGGTTCACCCAGCACGTACAGGTGCTGAGGCACTGCAGGTGGTGTCACAGCAGCAGCCAGACGTAGTCATCTTGGACATGGGGTTGCCGGATATGGACGGAACCGTCGTGTTGGAAGGAATCCGCGGATGGTCTGCAGTACCGGTGATCATCTTGACGGCACGCTCTGATCCGCTGTTCAGCGCCGCAGCTCTCGACCGCGGCGCGGACGACTACGTCACCAAGCCCTTCTCTATGGAGGAGCTTTTGGCCCGCGTGCGCGTGGCGCTAAGACATGGTAGCCCACAGAGTCCAGTGAGGCGCACTGAGACCGCTGTGGTACGCGCCGGGGACGTTGTGATCGACGTTCCGCGCCATTCCATCACTAAAGACGGTGAGCCGCTGCACCTGACCCCCACCGAGTGGGGCGTGCTCACCACGTTGCTTCGCGCCCACGGCGGCTTGGTACGCAAAGAGGATCTGCTTTCTGAAATCTGGGGTCCAGGCTTTGAGGGGCAGGGGCACTACCTGCGTATTTACACCTCCCAGTTGCGCCGCAAGCTAGAGGATGACCCAGCCAATCCCGCCTTCCTCCTCACCGAGCCCGGCTTGGGGTACCGCTTCGTGGTGCCAGAGCCGGGTGTGGGAGGGAGTGGCTACTCGGAGTAGTCGTAGAAGCCCTTGCCGGACTTGCGGCCCAGCTCGCCGCGCGCGACCATGTCGCGCATGAGCTGCGGCGGGCTAAAGCGCTCACCCAGCTGGGATTCAAGGTATTCGGCGATGCCGAGGCGCACATCCAGGCCCACGATATCGGTCAGCTCCAGCGGGCCGATGGGGAACTTATAGCCCAGCACCATGGCGTTGTCGATATCGCGCGGGGAGGCCACGCCTTCCTCCACCATGCGGATGGCCTCAAGCGCAATGGCTACGCCCAGGCGGGAGGAAGCGAAGCCAGGGGCATCCTTGACCACCACCGCGGTCTTGCCCAGGCCCTCGACCCAGCCTTTGGCTGTCTCCACGAGCGCTTCCGGGGTGGACTCGGCAACAACCACTTCCACCAGCTTGGAGGCCGGAACCGGGTTGAAGAAGTGTAGGCCGATGACATCGTTGGGGATGCTTTCCGCCAGCTGCGATACCGACAGCGAGGAGGTATTGGTGGCGACGACGGCCTCTGGGGCCGCTTCGGCGATGTCCCGGAAAGCGGCCACCTTGAGATCCATTGATTCCGGAACGGCCTCAACCACGAGGTCGAAACCGGCAAAGACGGAGGCTGCGGTGGAAAAGCTGAGACGCTCATCCCAGGATTCGAAGGTGCCCTCCGCCCCGCGTTCGAGGGAGCCGCGGATGGCCTTGTGTACGCGCTCGCGGGCGGCCGCCACGGCATCCTCGTTGATATCCACCACGGTCACGGACGCGCCGGAGGCGAGGAAGGCGTGGGCAATGCCGGCGCCCATGCGGCCGCCGCCGAGCACACCAACCTTGGCAGGAACCTGCAGTACTGGGGACATGAGTTGACTCTCCTTGTGAGTGGAAGGTTTATTTCTTGCGGTCCAGGAATGCCTGCATCCGCTCAAACTTAGCGGGGGACTCAAAAAGCACGGCCTGGGCGATGTTGTCTACCGCCGGGTGCGCTGCATCAGGCATAGAGATGAGCTGCTTGGTCAAACGCACGGCCAGAGGGTCTTGCTGGGCGATGCGCCCGGCTAGTGCTAGGGCGCCGTCGACCAGCGCATTCGGCTCGTGTAGCTCGCTGACCAGGTGGTTGGCCAGTGCCTCCTCGCCGTTGAGGATGCGCCCGGCCAGCAGAATCTCCTTCGCCAGCGGGGTACCCACGCACTCCTTGAGGCGCCAGGTGGCACCAGCGGCTGCGGCGATACCCAGGCCGGCTTCAGGCTGGCCAAACTTGGCAAAAGGAGTGGACACGCGGAAGTCAGCGGCTAGGGCCAGCTCCAATCCGCCGCCGAGGGCGTAGCCATCCACCGCTGCGATGACGGGGGAAGGAAGAGAAGCGATGCGGTGGAAGATGCCGGAGTTGATGCCGCGGAGGGCATCCTCGCGGCGGCGCTCACGAAGCTGCGCGATGTCCGCCCCAGAGGCGAAGATCCCGCGGGGGCCCTTGGACGTATCTACGGTGCAGCCGGTGATGATGAGGATGCGGGGATCGGACTCGAGCTGCGCGCACAGCTCGTGGAGCTCCGCCACCATCTGCTCATCGATGGCGTTGCGCACCTCGGGGCGGTTGAGCTTGGCGACGACAATCTCGTCGTTCTCGCCGCGCGTTGAAATCTCAATGGCAGTCGTCATTTACACCCTCTCAATCGCGATTGCGGTGCCCTGGCCCACGCCCACGCACATAGTGGCGATGCCGCGGCTCAGCCCATCGGTTTCCAGGCGGTTGAGCAGGGTCAAGGTGATACGGGAACCGGAAGAACCCAGCGGGTGGCCCAGCGCAATGGCGCCGCCCCAGGCATTAACCTTGTCCTCATCCAAGCCCAGCTCGCGGATGCAGGCGATGGACTGTGATGCGAAGGCCTCGTTGAGCTCGACGGCGTCCACGCTGTCGAGCTCCCAGCCGGCGCGCTCGAGCACGTCGCGGGTCGCCGGGATGGGGCCCGTGCCCATGATCTCCGGGCGCACACCACGCGCGGAGTTGGCCACCACGCGGGCGCGGGCGGTCAAGTTGTGCTTCTTGAGGGCTTCCTCGGAGGCGACAATGACGCAGGAGGCGCCGTCGTTGAGCGAGGAGGCGTTGCCCGCCGTGGTGACATCTCCCAGGGAGGTCACCGGGCGCAGCTTGGCCAGAACCTCCATCGTGGTGCCCGGGCGGGGGCCTTCGTCGGTGTCGACGACGGTGACGTTGCCCTTGCGGTCGGTGACCTCGATGGGCACGATCTCCCTGGCGAACTTGCCGGCCTCAATCGCGGCGAGCGCGCGCTCCTGGGAACGCACGGCGAAGGCGTCGGCTTCCTCGCGGCTAATGCCGAAGACGTTGGCCACCTCTTCGGCGGTCTCCGGCATGGAGTAGGTCATCTTCTCCTGCTCCGCGAACTTTGGGTTGGCAAAACGCCAGCCAATGGAGGTATCAAAAACCTGGCCTGGCTTGGCAAAAGGCTTGCTTGGCTTCTCCATGACCCAGGGCGCGCGGGACATGGATTCGACGCCACCGGCGATGACAATATCCGCCTGGCCGGACTCCACGAGGGCGGTGGCCAGGGCAATCGAGGACATGCCCGAAGCACACAGACGGTTGACCGTCATCCCGGGAACGGTGTCCGGGAACCCGGCGAGCAGCCAGGACATACGGGCGACGTTGCGGTTCTCCTCGCCGGCGCCGTTGGCGTTGCCGATGATGACTTCATCCACCGCGGAGGGATCGAGTCCGGCCTCCTCCACCGTCTTCTTGATGGCGGTGGCCATGAGGTCATCTGGACGAACCGAGGACAGTGCGCCGCCGTAGCGGCCCACGGGGGTGCGGAAGCCGGATACCAGGTATGCAGTCATATGATTCCTTAACTATTGTGTGTGTACTGCGCTGTGTGAACTGCGCGGTATGCGTTCTAGAAGGTCTGGAGGTTTTAGCGTCCGTGGAAGACCGGCGGACGCTTCTCGTTAAAAGCGGCGAAGCCTTCGTAGTAGTCCTCGGTATCGCAGAGTTTTCCTTGGGCGATGTTCTCGGCATCGACGCTGGCCCACAAACCGGTGCCGTTGTCACGGATGTCCTGGACCAGGGTGCGGCTGGTGAGAAAAGCTTGGGTGGCGCCGCGGGCTGCGCGCTGGGCGACGCCCCGGGTAAACTCCAGCAGCTCCTCTGCTGGTAGCGCGCGGGAGAAGAGGCCAGCGCGCACCGCTTCCGCACCGGAGATGAGTTCGCCGGTGATGATGAGGTCCATCGCGCGGTGTGTGCCGAGGCGTTCGACGAAGAGGGAGTGCCCGCCCGAATCCAGGGTGGCGCCCAGGTTGGCAAACGGGGAGCCGAACTTGGCGTCTTCGGCGACGTAGACGACGTCACAGGCCAAGGCGAGGCCAAGGCCCACGCCGAGGCAGGGCCCGTGCACGGCGGCAAAGGTGGGGGCGGGGAAGTTATCGATCTTCTTGAGCACCGGGGTAACCACGCCTGCGAGGTATGCGGTGGCGTCGTCTTCGCGCGGGTTGAGCCCCTTGATGTTGCGGCCGGCGCAGAAACCCTTACCTTCGCCCCGCAAGATGAGCGCGCGGGGGCTAAGCTGCGCGGCCTCATCGAGCGCGCGGGAGAGCTCGGCGAGATCTTCTTCTGCTAGGGAATTGATGGCCTTTGGGTTGTTGAGCACGAGCTCAACGACCCCGGCTTCGGCGTCGTGGTGCAGGTCGATCATGGATGTTTCTCCTAGGCGTCGAAGTCGAGGACGATGGTGGGCGTGGTGGGGCGCGACTGGCAGGTCAGGATGTAGCCAGCCTTGACCTCATCGGCCTCCAGCGCGTAGTTCTCCGCCATGTCGACCTCGCCCTCGACCAGCTTGGCGCGGCAGGTGCCGCACACGCCGCCGGCGCAGGCGAAGGGGACGTCGGAGCGCACGCGCAGGGCGGCGTTGAGCAGGGATTCGTTGGCAGAAACCGGGGACTCCACGGAGCCGGAAAGGCCATCGAGCTGGAAGTTGATGCTGACGTTATCGCCTTCCGGATCCACCTCGACGTGGCGCCCGGCCTGGTTCTGATCCCCAGAGGGCTTACCGGTGGTGAACAGCTCGTAGCGCACGTCCTTCTCACCGACATCGCGGCTGGCCAGCTCATCGCGCACCAGCTGCACCAAATCGAAGGGACCGCAGAGGAACCACTCGTCGACAGCGTCCGTGCGCACGACGTTATCCAGCAGGGTCTGGAGTTTTTCGGCATCGATGCGCCCGGAGAACAGCGGGTTGACGCGCTGCTCGCGGGAGAGGACGTGGTGCACGGCAAAGCGCGTGGGGAATTTGTCCTTGAGGTCACCGATCTCTTCGGCGAACATGACGTCGCCACCACCCTTGTTGGCAAAGATGAGCTCAAAAGTGGTGTCGGGGGAGGTGTGGAGCACGGTCTGGGCGATCGCCATGATCGGCGTGATGCCGGAACCGGCGGCGATGGCCACGAGGTGCGGGTTTTCGAGCTTCTCCAGCTCCGCGCGCACGGCTTCCGGGTTGTTAAGCCCGGTCAGGTGGGTCTTCGAGGTGAACGCGCCCTGCGGGTTCATCACGTCCATGGTGTCGCCGGGCTGCAGGGTGTCATTGGCCCACGTGGAGAACACGCCGCCGCGGTCGCGCTTGATGGCGACGCGCAGCACGCCGTCGCGAGGCACATCGCAGATGGAATAGGAGCGGCGGACTTCCTGGCCGTCGATGGTTGCCCGCAGTGCAACGTACTGGCCGGGGATGTAGTCATAGTCGTCCTGGAGCTCCGGAGGGATAGCGAAGGAAACCTCCACGGAGTCTGAAGTCAGGGCGCGCACCTCGGACACGGTCAGGGTGTTGAACGTGGCCTTCTTCTTTGTGGGGGCAGACGGGGTCGTGGTCATTAGTGCACCTTGAAGTAGTCGAAGGGCTCCAAGCAATCCTGGCAGTTGTAGAGAGCTTTGCAGGAGGTGGAACCGAATTGGGCAAGCTTACGTGTGCGGCGGGAGCCACAGTGGGGGCATTCGATGGCCGGCGGCGGTTCGAGTGTGAGCGGGATAGGACCTTCCGGCGTGGCCCGGGTTTTACCGCTGGGCGGGGCAATGCCGTAGTCCTTGAGGTTTTGCCGGCCGGTCTCCGTCATCCAGTCGGTGGTCCACGCCGGGTGGAGCACGAGATCGACGCGCACCTTCGCGTAGCCGGCATCGGTCAGCGCTGTGGTGATGTCCGCCGTGATGTGTTCCATGGCGGGGCAGCCGGAGTAGGTGGGGGTAATCGTGGCCACCGCGGTATCGCCATCTAGGCGAGCGTCCCGAAGAATTCCAAGGTCGGCGATAGAGATCACGGGGATCTCCGGATCGGGCACCTCGGCGGCGACGTCCCACACGTGGGCGTCGTCAGGCTGCGTGGGGCGCAGCGGGTGGGATTTATCTGTGATGGACACGATGAAACCTTGGTCCTTTCCTTGTCTTTACCAGGTCGCGCCGGGGTGTTGGCGCGCCAAGGACTGCATCTCCGCGAGGATGAAACCGCGGTGCTCGGAGAAACGCCCGGTGCGCTGCCCGGAGCGGGCTTGCTTGACGTCCGGGATGGCCAGACCTGCCTTGTCTAGGACGTAGGCGATGCGCTCATCGAACTGCGCGCGCAGGCTCGAGGGCAGAACTGCGATGCCTTCTGCCGCCAGCTTCTCGTGGATCGGGAGGTCTTCGAAGAGCTCGTCAAGGTAGGGCCACATGTACATCAGGCCCTCCGTGATTCGGCGGTGGGACTCCTCGGTGCCTTGGCCCAGACGAAGAATCCACTGGTTGGCGTGGTCGACGTGGTACTCGACTTCCTTGATGGCCTTCGCCGCGATCGCCGCAATGGTTTCATCCTGCGACTCCAGCAAGGCCGTGTAGAGCCCGTACTGGTAGTAGGAGAAGAGCAGCTGGCGGGCGATGGTGTAGCCGAAGTCCCCGTTCTCCTGCTCGACCAAGCGCGCGGAGCGGAACTCCTCCTCGTTACGGAAGTAAGCCAAGTCATCCTCGGTCTTGCCCCATGCGGTACCGGCGTAGGTCAGTAGGAAGCGGGCGTGCCCGATGAGATCGAGGGCGATGTTGCCCAGTGCGATGTCCTCTTCCATCTCCGGCGCGCGGGAAATCCACCAGCCCAGGCGCTGGGCCAGGATGAGGGCGTCATCGCCCAGCATGAGCGCATAGCGAGCCGTGTCCTCGGGGGCCACTGCGCCGGAGGCGGCGATGTCTTCTGCGGTGATGCCGTTGCCCTGCGATTGCTTGGTCGCAGAATCGGCGGCTGCAAATCCGGTCACAGGTGCGGCACTCCTTCCGACTTGTCGTAGTACGTGGCGTGGCGGTAGCTCTTGCCCTGCGGGGATTCGAAGAATCCGCCCTTGGAGTCCGGGTCGGAGGAGGCAATGGCTTCGCTGGGCACAACCCAGACGGAGGTTCCCTCGTTGCGGCGGGTGTAAAGGTCACGGGCATTGCGCAGGGCCATGGTGGCATCCGGTGCGTGGAGCGAGCCGGCGTGAACGTGGGAAAGGCCGCGGGAGGAGCGTACGAAGACCTCCCACATGGGCCAGGTGGAGCTGGACATGGAATCTTCCTTAAAGTGTCGTGGCTGGTTGGGCAGTGTGCTTGGGCTTAGGCGATAAGCGAGGTGTCAGCCGAGTGGTGCTTCTCGGCGTAGGCTGCGGCAGCCTCACGGACCCACGCGCCGTCGGCATGCGCTTGGCGACGTCGCTGCATCCTCTGCACGTTGCAGGGGCCTTCGCCCTTGATGACGGCCTTGAACTCGGACCAGTCGAGCTCGCCGAAGTCGTAGTGGCCGCGCTCTTCGTTCCATTTCAGGTCCGGGTCCTCGAAGTGCAGGCCAAGGGCTTCGGCCTGCGGGACAATCATGTCCACGAAGCGCTGGCGCAGTTCGTCGTTGGAGAAGCGCTTGATGTTCCACGCCATGGACTGCTTGGAGTTGGGGGAGTCATCATCCGGCGGGCCGAACATCTGGAGTGCGGGTCCGTAGAAACGGTTGATGGCTTCCTGCGCCATCTGCTTCTGCTCGGGCGTTCCGTGGGACAGCTCGTAGAGGATCTCCCAACCTTGGCGCTGGTGGAAGGACTCTTCCTTACAGATGCGCACCATGGCGCGGCCATAGGGTGCGTAGGAAGCACGGCAGAGCGGGACCTGGTTGCAGATGGCGGCGCCATCCACCAACCAGCCGATGGCTCCGATGTCGGCCCACGTGCGCGCCGGGTAGTTGAAGATGGAGGAGTATTTGGCGGTGCCGTCGAGAAGCTGATGCACCAGTTCGTCGCGCGAGGTGCCCAAGGTCTCCGCAGCGGAGTAGAGGTAGAGGCCGTGGCCGGCCTCATCCTGCACCTTGGCCATGAGGATGGCCTTGCGCTTGAGCGAAGGCGCGCGGCTGATCCAGTTGGCCTCCGGCTGCATGCCGATGATTTCGGAGTGCGCGTGCTGGGAAATCTGACGCGTCAAGGTCTTGCGGTAGGCAGCCGGCATCCAGTCGGTGGGCTCGATGCGGGAGTCTTCGGCGATGAGCTCGTCGAAGCGCTGCTGTGCTTGTGCTTCATCCGCGGCCGGGACGGCGGCGAGTGTTTTCTCTGATGGGGTCATGGGAGGAATCGTTCCCTCTCTGCTCAGTGTCGGCTCGGTGATACTTACTGACTGGTTGGTCAGTATATGGGGCATGTGTGAGCTATGTCAACCAAGTTTGTGAGCTGCGCCCTACTTGTTGCGGTTCTGGGGCTTGGCGGGCGGCACGCGGTATGTGCCGCGGAATTCGGCGATGGGCTTACCCTTGATGCTGAGGGTGACGTCGACAACGCCGTTGCGGCCCCAGGCTTGGCGGGTCACCCCAACCCCGTCAACGACATCCCCTTCGAAGGCGGGGGCGATGTAGTGAATCGAGTTGTGCGCGGCCACGGCCAAGTCGCCACCGGAGTTGCAAACGCCGGCGAAGATGGAATCGGCAAACATGTATAAATAGCCACCCTGTGCCGTGCCATGTCCATTGCACATCTCCGGGCGGACGGTGAAGTGGCCTTCGCACTTGCCGACGTCTAGCGCGGTAATCTTCGCGCCAATCTCCGCGGTGGCACGGTCATCGTCGAACATGGTGCGCACGTGGGTGAACTCGGGGCTTTCGGCGACGCCGGGGGCGAGGATGGGGTGCTCGGTGCTCATGGGAATTCCTCCTTGAGGTAAGGGGTTTCCGCAGTGCTGCCGAGGGAGCGAAAAGGGGTGTGGTGGCTCACTAGTCTAACGGTGCTCGGGGCTCTCTGCTTGAATGGACTGCGTGAAGAATGAGAAATCCACTGTCCAGGGCGCGGCACGTGGCCGCCCCGGCTACTCCCGTGAAGATGTCATTCGTGCAGCTGTCCGTGCTTTTACAGCCCGCGGCTACGACGCCACGTCGATGGATAATGTGGCGAGCGAATTGGGGATTTCTAAGTCCGCGCTCTATCACCACATCTCTTCCAAAGAAGAGATTTTGGAGCTCACGGTAGTGCAGGCACTGAGCCGTTTGGAAGCGGTTGCGGAAGAGATGGCCGCGGCCGATGTGTCGGCGGGGGAGAGGGTGCGCGGGCTGTTGCGTGGCTCGATTGAGGTGCTGTGCTCCGACCCGAAGTCTGTCGCGCTCTTGCTCCGTTTGCGTGGAAACTCCGAGGTGGAGCGGAGCGCGTTGGAGCGCCGCCGTACGCTGACGCGTTCCGTGGTTCCGCTGGTGGAGGCTGCTCAGGAGGAGGGTGCTATTCGCTCCGATATTGAGGCTCCGCTGTTGACCCGCATGATTTTCGGAATGATTAACTCGACGTCTGATTGGTACGAGCCGGAGGGTCGACTTGGTGCCGAGGAGCTGGCCAGTGCTTTTGAGAGTGTTGTGTTTGGCGGCCTAGCTCCGCAAGCGACGGGCTAGTCGCGATGGGCAAGTAGTTGATCAGCTAGTCGGGGGCGAGCGTTTCGCTCCGCCGTTGGGGCTCCATATGGGGGTGGGGGCTTCTTTTGTCGGTGAAACCGTCGTGGCCTGCGATGATGTGTTGCGCTTCAAAAACTTGGACTAATTGTGTTGTCTATCACGACAACGGCCTGTAGTGTACGTCACAAGACTTACCCAACCGAACGGTAAGTAATTAACGTACTTTTGTGCGTTGTCCCAGCTAACCAACTTCTTGCAGCACTTTCGAGGGAGCTTAAAGGGTGTGGTATTTCCCCTCTCCTCGAAATGAAAGGCAAATGACGTGACCGCAACGTTTGATATCTTCTCTGACCACCACGGCCCCCAGATGGGCATTGAGTACGCCTCCCGCGATGAAATCATTGCGCTGCAGACCGCGCGCGCGAAGAACGAGCTTCGCCACGCGTACTACAACGTCCCGCACTACCGCCGTGCGTTCGATGAGAAGGGCGTTCACCCGGATGACTTCAAGGAACTCTCGGACTTTGCGCTGTTCCCGTTCACCGACAAGGAAACCCTTCGCGCGGAGTACCCCTTCGGGATGTTTGCTGTTGGCCAGAACCAAATCTCCCGCATCCACGCTTCTTCCGGCACCACGGGTCGCCCGACCGTCGTGGGATACACCGAGAATGACGTGCGTATTTGGGCCGAGCTCGTAGCCCGTTCGCTGCGGGCAGGCGGCCTGCGCAAGAGCGATAAGGTGCAGATTACGTTCGGCTATGGCCTCTTTACCGGCGGCCTGGGCGCTCACTATGGCGTTGAGGCCCTAGGAGCCACGGCGATTCCGACCTCCGGTGGTCAGACGGAGCGCCAGATCCAGATCATGCAGGACTTCCAGCCGGACGCAATTCTGGGTACGCCGTCTTACGTGCTCAACCTCCTTGACCGCATGCGCAAGGAAGGCCTGGATCCGCGCGAATCCTCCCTGCGCGCCGGCGTCTTTGGCGCCGAGCCGTGGAGCGAGGGAATGCGCCGCGAACTCGAAGAAGGCTTCGGCATTACGGCCACCGATATCTACGGCCTCTCCGAGGTAATGGGCCCTGGCGTGGCCCAAGAATGTGTCGAGACCAAGGATGGCCTGACCGTCTGGGAGGACCACTTCTACCCAGAGATCATCGATCCGGAGACCATGCAGCCGGTTCCAGACGGCGAGTACGGCGAGTTGGTCATCTCCTCCCTCACCAAGGAGGCCTTCCCGATCATTCGTTACCGCACCCACGACATCACCCGCCTGCTCCCGGGCACTGCGCGTTCGATGCGCCGCATCGACCGCATCTCCGCTCGCAACGATGACATGATCATCCTGCGTGGCGTGAACTGCTTCCCGTCGCAGTTCGAGGAGATCATCACCGAGGACCGCCTGCTTCGCCCGCGCTACCAGTGCGTGCTGAGCAAGCGTGGCCGTATGGACCACCTCACCCTGGTGGTTGAGCACTCCTCGGAGGCTACTCCTGATCAGATCGATGCCTCCGCCGCGTGGCTGAAGAAACAGATTAAGGAGCGCATCGGCGTCACCGTTGGCGTCGAGATTACTGACCACGTCGATTGCGGTGAGGGCAAGGCCAAGAGGATCGTCGACAACCGCGATCAGTAAAACACTGCAGCGTTCTCGGCTTCTTCGGCACGCCCCGCCTCACTCATTGCCCCTTTCGTTCACTGGCTTTAACTGTATCCACCGTGCTTCTGCACCCATAGAGAAAAGACTCCCACTATGTCTGCACCAGTCACCCAACAGCCTGCCCAAGGGCCGGGAATCACTACAGAGCACAAGCGCGTGCTCGCCGGTTCGATGGTCGGCACCACCATTGAGTGGTTCGACTTCTTCATCTACGCTCAGGCCGCCGGCCTGATCTTCGCTACCCAGTACTTCGATCCGGTCTCCAACGAAAGCGCCTCCCTCGCACAGATCATTGCCTGGGCGTCGCTGGGTATTTCCTTCCTTTTCCGTCCTCTCGGGGCAATTTTGGCCGGCCACTTGGGTGACCGGCTCGGACGCAAGCCGGTCCTCGTGGTCACGTTGGTCGGCATGGGCCTGGCCACCATGTTGATGGGTGTGCTGCCGACGTACGCCTCCATCGGCATGGCAGCACCTATCTTGTTGGTGGTCTTGCGCATCCTTCAGGGCCTCTCCGCCGGCGGTGAATGGGGCGGTGCAGCGATGCTGGCCGTTGAGCACGCCCCGCACGGCAAGCGCGGACTGTTTGGTGCGTTCCCGCAGGTAGGAGTACCCCTCGGCATGTTCCTGGCCACCATCTTTATGCTGGTGCTCTCCGCCGTCCTGACTCCGGAGCAGTTCCTCGCCTGGGGCTGGCGTATCCCGTTCCTGTCCTCAGTCGTGCTCATTCTCTTGGGCTACCTGATCCGCCGGGCGGTGGAAGAGTCTCCGGCTTTTGCGGAAATGGAGCAACTGAAGGAAAAGTCCACCGCACCGCTCGCGGTCCTGTTCAAGGGGCACCTGGGAACCGTCATCAAGTGCGCAGTTATCTTCGCCGCCAACAACGCGATTGGCTACTTCGTCATCGCTTACTTCACCGCTTATGGCACGAAGGTTGTGGGCTATACCCGCCCCCAGGCCCTTGGGGTAGCCCTGATCGCGTCGATTGGTTGGTTTATCGGCACGCTGTACTTCGGCCACCTGTCTGACCGGTTGGGGCGCCGCACAACGTTTATTGGCGGCTACATCGTCTTGGCGCTGTATATCACCCCGGTGTTCTGGGCGGTTGACTCGGGCAACGTCATGTTCTTCGGCGTGGCCGTGTTCCTCCTAGGCGTCATCCTGGGTGCGACCTATGGCCCGCAGTCAGCGATGTACGCGGAGATGTTCCCGGTGCGGGTGCGCCTGTCGGGCGTGTCCATCGGCTACGCTTTCGGCTCCATCATTGGTGGTGCCTTTGCCCCGATGATTGCAGAGATGCTGTACACGCGGTACGAGACTTCGATGGCCATCGCCGCCTACGGCATCGCGATTTCGGTCGTGTCCCTCATTGGTGTGCTCACCGTCCCGAAGGGTATCCAGGACCGCGATCTGCACGTTTAATCGCCTCGAGTGTTGTTCGCTCGCCACCCCCTTTAGCGCTTACCCCTTTCTCCGCTGGCTTTTGTTCCGGTTGGAGGGTCAGGCCCTAAAGGGGGTGTGGTGTTGTGGGGGTAAATAAATATTCAAAACGGTACCTATAGGTTGGCAGTTAGGCTAAGCTTCTCGCTAATACTCGCCGTACGCGGTCCGTATAAACAATTCCTACGGTCTTGCGGTGCGCGATATTTGCTCAAGAAGAAAGTTCTCTCATGACCACAACAACCCCGCATAAGACTCGCTCTACACGCGATACTTTTAATACGCGCTTCGTCTTCCTCATGGCCGCCATCGGCTCCGCCGTCGGCCTGGGTAATATCTGGCGCTTCCCCTACGTTGCCTATGAAAACGGTGGCGGTGCCTTCCTCATCCCGTACATGGTGGCCTTGCTGACCGCCGGTATTCCCATCCTGTGGTTCGACCTCGCCATTGGTCACCGCTTCCGCGGTTCTGCACCGCTGGCATTTCGCCGTATCAGCAGCCGCTGGGAAGGAATCGGCTGGTTCAAAGTCGGCGTGAACTTCTTCATTGCCATCTACTACGCTGCCATCATTGCGTGGGCGGCGCTCTACACC
This sequence comes from Corynebacterium sp. HMSC074A09, assembly GCF_001811545.1. Classification (NCBI taxonomy): domain Bacteria; kingdom Bacillati; phylum Actinomycetota; class Actinomycetes; order Mycobacteriales; family Corynebacteriaceae; genus Corynebacterium; species Corynebacterium sp. HMSC074A09. The sequence continues at coordinate 45,016 of NZ_KV805119.1, forward strand.
ATCAAGTCCGTGAACCAGGCGTGGGGAGAAGCTCCCGCGGACTATTTCATGGTTGACTTCCTCCAGGCGGACCCAGAGGCAACCTACTCGGGCCACGTCGTCCCCGCCATTCTGGGCGTCATGATCCTCGTATGGGTTGTCTGCATCGCCACGCTGGCCACGAGCATCAACAAGGGCATCGGTAAACTGACCTCCATCTTCCTGCCGGTCCTGGCCGTCATGTTCATCATCTTGGTCATCCGCGCCTTCTTCCTCGACGGCGCCGCCGAGGGCCTCAACGCTTTCTTCACCCCGGACTGGTCCGTGCTGAGCAACGCATCGGTGTGGATCGCCGCCTACGGACAGATCTTCTTCTCTCTGTCCATCGGCTTCGGCATCATGATCACCTACGCCTCCTACCTCAAGCCGCGTACCAACCTCACCAACACGGGTCTGGTGACCGCCTTTGCTAACTCCTCCTTCGAGGTTCTCGCCGGCATCGGAGTCTTCGCCACTCTGGGCTACATGGCCGCCCAGCAGGGTGTGTCTGTGGATGAGGTGGCTAAGTCTGGTATCGGTCTGGCCTTCATCGCTTTCCCGACCATCATCAACCTCATGCCGCTCGGCGGATTGTTCGGAGTTCTCTTCTTCGGCTCCCTGTTCCTGGCCGGTGTGACCTCGTTGATTTCCATCATGGAGGTCGTTGTCTCCGCCGTGGCAGATAAGTTCAACATCTCTCGCCGCGTTTCCGCCATCACCGTCGGCGGCGCGATGGGGGTTCTGTCCTGCTTCCTGTTTTCCACCTCCTCGGGCCTGGTCACCCTGGACATCATGGATAAGTTCACCAACAACCTGGGCATCGTCTTCGGTGCCATCTGCGCCCTGGTGGTCGTCGGCTGGGTTACTGGCCGCCGCCGCGAGATCCAGCAGCACCTCAACGCCGTGTCGCAGTTCAAGGTCGGTGGCTTCTGGCAGTTCCTGACCTTCATCGCCACCCCGCTGCTGCTCGTCTACTTCCTGGTCAACGAGATCATCACGATTGTCCGCGAAGGTTATGAGGGCTACTCCTCCACCCAGATTGGTCTTTATGGCTGGACCGTGCTGGGCGTCATTCTGCTCGCCAGCTTCATCATGCCGCTGGTGGACTTCCGCGGAAACAAGTACCTGGACGGCATCGAGACGTCTGATTACGGCGTCCCAGTGGGCGGCCGCCCGGCCGGTACTCCGAACCCACTTGCCGCAGGCAACGCCGCCGCACCGAACACGGACGACAAGTAGCGGCTATAAGGAAAGGAGAATAACAATGACTACAAGCGCAATCCTGCTCTTTATCCTCTTCGTCGTCGTCATCTGGGGCGGACTGGTGGTGTCCTCCATCTGGTTGGCGCGCAGCGACGATGAATTCACCGGCGAGCTGGGTAATGCCCCCGGCACCGACGACGAATCGCTATCGCACCGCGTGCACCACTAAAGGGGCCGGGCAGTATAAGGCTGCCCGCTCACACCTGCCCTGCCTATATCTCGACGACCGTGCGCCCATGGCGGGAGCCGGCGCGCAGCTCTTGAGCGGCAGTGGCGACATCGGCCAGCGGCACCGTTTCAGTAATAGAGTTCAGCATGTTGAGGTCGAGGTGTTCGTCGAGAAGCTGCCAGGCGGCCTCACGCACCTCGCGGGGTGCATCGACGGAGTTACCGCCGGCCAGCACGATGCCGCGCAGGATGAACGGCAGCACCGAGGCAGGAAGATCCGGACCAGCCGCCATACCGGTGGCCGCCACCACGCCGCCCCAGCGCACCTGCGCCAGCACGTTGGCCAAGACGGTGGAACCGGCGGTGTCAATGGCGCCGTCGTACAGCGCCTTCTGCAGCGGGCGGCCGGTCTCAGACAACGCTGTGCGGTCGAGCACGTGATCCGCGCCGAGTGAGGTGAGGTACTCCGACTGGGATTCCACGCGGCCGGTGACGGCGGTAACCTCGTAGCCGGAAGACTTGAGCAGCTGGACCGCGATGGATCCCACGCCGCCGGTGGCCCCGGTGACGAGGATATGGCCCTTCGTCGTGCCGTGCGTGCGCAGCTGGTTCACGCAGATAGCGGCGGTGTATCCGGCCGTACCAATTGCGGCGGCATCGTGCGCGCTGAAACGCTGGGGTACAGGGATGGTGGCTTCACCGTTGACGCGCTGGCGGGTGGTATAGCCGCCATGGCGGAACTCGCCCAGGCCATCGCCGCAGGAGACGACAAGCTGGCCGGGGTCCAGGCGAGAATCAGAAGTCTCCGCCACGGTGCCCACCACATCGATGCCGGGGACGAGCGGATCGATGCGCATGACACCTTTATCGCCCTCCAAGGCCATGGCGTCTTTGTAATTGAGGGAGGAAAACTGCACATCCACGACCGTGTCACCTTCCCCGAGCAGGGGCTGCTCTTGGAATGAGTGCGTTACTCCGGAATCCGTGCGAGTGACAATCAGTGTGTTCATGGACACTATCGTACAGAGGATGTGAAGCAGTGTTTTCTGGCTTCTGCTTCAGCCGATTGCCAGCGAAAACCACTAGGGTGAGGCGCATGACTGGGATAGAAGCTCAACGCTCGCGCAATCGGCTGCGGCCCGCGCCGGATCCGTATCGCCACCTGCTTCGTGATTCCCTCCTTGTCGCGGCCCTGTCCCTAGTGGTCGTGGTGTTGGCGACGGTGGGCAAGCCCTTCATGGACATCCCCGGCGTGGTGGATGGTTCCGCGCACGCGGTGCGAAGGGTCAACCTGCAGCTCTTTGGCGGTTTTGAGAACGCCTCCGTGTGGTACGGCGGGTGGACCGATCTCCTGGGGAATATTGCTCTCTTCATGCCGCTGGGAGCGGCGATTTACGTGGCCGGGCGCAACCGTGCCAGGATCCGCTGGGGCTTGGGCGGGGCGATGCTCATCGGCCTCGTGGTTAGCCTGTGCATAGAAAGCGCCCAGTACATCTTTGCCCTGGGCTTTAGCGACATTGATGATCTTCTGTACAACACCGTGGGCTCTGTCCTCGGCGCCGCACTCATGGCGCGCGTGGGGCGCGAGGAGCAGATGAAGATTCTGCGTCGCCTGGGATTCCTGCTTGCGCTGGCAGCGGTGGTGCTCCTCGCCATGGTTGCGCTCTAGCGCCTAGCGGGAAGAGCGAACGAGCTTGGCGACGTCCGCCGCCACCTGCCGTGCATAGGGTGACACACCGGTAATCGTGGCCGAGCCCGGACCAGTCCACGAGCCATAGCCCACGGGGAAGAAGCCTTCCACCGTGGGCTTTCCTTCTGCCAACAGCCCGGGGAACGGGCGCAACGCTGGGCGGAAGCCGGTGGCCCAGATGAGGTCGCTGAAGCCTTCGCGGTCCAATTCATCGAGCGAGGAAAACATGTCGGTGGCGCGCAGCAGCCCACTATCGCGGGCCTTGAGCACCGGCGGGACCATGACGATATCCCCCAGTTCTGTTTCGGGGCCTGGGTCCGGTTCGCCGCGAAGCTTCGCCAGCATGCGCTGACGGTTGCGGCTAAAGAGCACGCGCCCATCCACATCATCCGGCATCCAGCGCGGCGGGTGCGAGGTGAACCACGTGGTGTCCACACCGGCGAGGGCTAGCTCGGCGGCGATCTGGGCACCGGAGTTGCCCGCGCCGACAACGGCCACACGGCTGGTATGGCCGCTGCTGGTGCTGGTTAAGAAAGGATTCGGCCCCGGGTAGCTTGCCGTGTGCCACTGGCGCCCCTGAAACTCACCGGGGTAGAAGGGGATGAACGGCGCGGACCAGGTGCCCGTCGCCGCCACGACGGTCCGGGATCGGAACTCACCGTGAGTGGTGAGAAGGCGGAAGCGGGGATCGTCGTCAAGCACGCGCTCCACCGCCACCCCGTGCCGGACCGGCAGGTCATAGCGCTGCTCATAGCGGGTGAGGTAGTCCACCACATGGGAAGCCGGCGGGAAACCCGGGTAAGAAGGCATGGGCCAGCCGGGCAGCGTGGAGGAGTGGGCATCGCTAAAGAGCGTGAGTGAATCCCACACGTGCTGCCAGGCCCCGCCGGGGGAGGAGTTGGCGTCGAGGATGAGGAAATCGAGCTTCTGACGGCGCAAGTAATAGCTGGTGGCCAGGCCGGATTGGCCGCCACCCACCACGATGCAATCGTAGGTATGCATCTATTGGATGAGCTTTCGCTCGCGGGCCGCGGAGACGGCCGCCGTGCGGGTTTCCACGCCGAGCTTTTGATAGACGTGGATGAGGTGGGTCTTGACCGTGGCCTCGGAGATGAAGAGCCGCTGGGCAATCTGCTTGTTGGAATCTCCCGTTGACAGCGCCTGCAGGATCTCCAGCTCGCGCGGTGAAAGTGCAGTCTCCGGCTGTGCCAAGCGCTCCGCTAAGAGGTTGGTGACCTCAGGCGCCAAGGTCCGCTTTCCCGCGGCCGTGTCGAGCACCGCGGCGTGCAGGGTTTCCTCGGGGGCGTCCTTGAGCAGGTAACCCAGCGCGCCCGCCTCCACGGCGGCCAGGATATCCGCCTGCGTGTCATAGGTGGTGAGAATGAGCACCGGTGGACCGTCGAGCTCGCGCACGCGCCGAGTGGCGGCGATGCCGTCGACGTCCGGCATCTGGATATCGCAGACGACCACATCGATATGGGGAACATCAGCATCCGCCAGCTTTTCGACGGCCGAGCCATCGGAGCCTTCCAACACCACCACGATGTCGGGGAAGGCGTTAAGAATCGCGCGCAGCCCGGCGCGGACTACGGGGTGATCGTCGATGAGCATCACGTTGACCATTGCTGCTGCTTCCTGTTGGGATTCGCACCGCGAGTGCGGTGCCGGCGGGTGAAGATTCTACCTGGACGCTGCCGCCAACGCTGCGAACACGCTGCTCCAGGCCGGTCAGCCCGAAGCCCCGTGGTCCTTCGATGCCGCGGCCGTCATCGACGACATCGAGGATGATTCCATCCTCGAAAGAGCCCAGAGTGACCACGGCGCGGTCGGCGTCGGCGTGTTTCATGACATTGGTGAGACCTTCGCGCGCGGCGCGCAGGATGACGTGGGAAAACTCGGTGGGGACGTCGGCACTGCCGGTGAGCTTGAGCCCGAAGCGGGTGCGCAGCCCCAGGCCCTTAGCCTGGGCTTGGAGCTCATCCACAAGTGTGCGCAGTTCCGCGTCGATGGAGGAGGCAGGCGCCGCCAGCTCTTTGACGAAGCGCCGGGCCTCCGCCAGGTTGTCCTGGGCCACTTTTTCAATGAGCGCGAGCTGCTCGGTGACATCCTGTTGAGCGGAGGTGTTCTTGGCGGCGCGGCTGAGCAGGACGATGGAGGACAGCCCCTGCGCCACGGTGTCATGAATCTCGCGGGAGAGCCGCTCCCTCTCCTCGAGGCGCCCGGCTTGGTGCTCGCTGGCCGCTAGCTCCTCCTGGGTCTCACGCAGTTGCTTGGCGACGGCCGCGTGGTGCGCCGCCTCCGCCTGAACCCGGCGGGCGGCGTGGTAGACGCCCACGGCAAAGCAGGTGCCGATGAACGGCCCGATGGCTGCGGCCGCGGTCCAGAATTGCGGGTGGATCCATGCGGGGACGAAGGCGGCGACGGCCCACAGCACCACGCTGGCGACGATTCCCGGCCAGAAGGGAAGCGCATGGATAAAGACGAAGACCAGCGGGAACTCGAGCCACATGAAGTCTTGGGCGTGCACCATAAGCCCGATCCACAGCAGGCACAGGGCGGCGAGCCACAGCGTGGTGGGGACGGGGCGGGTGATGGTGCGGGAGCCGAAGATGGCAAACCCCGTGTAGACCACTGCGAGTGCGATGGAGAGGCCGAGAGCGCGGGCGTCAAGGCGGTCATCGGCCCACGCGCGGAGCACGCCGAAGACGAGGAGAAAGCCAAACATGGCGTGCAGTCCCACGGTCCACAGTTTATTGCTCATCATCACGGCGCTCCAGCTTATCCTCTGGCTGGACGAGGGGGAATCAACCAACTGGTTGAGTGGAGGTTCAACTGGCTACTCGATTACTTTCTGCGCTGGCCACAGCAGGATTAATAGTATGTTCCTGGCATTGAGAGAGATAGTCACCGCCCGCGGTCGGTTCTTCCTGATCGGCGGCGTCGTGGCTCTAATTACGTTGTTGCTCGTTATGTTGTCCGGCCTGACCCAAGGCCTGTCCAAGCAAAATACTTCCGCACTCGAGGCACTCGGGGAGCAGACTCCTTATGTGACCTTCTCGACGGAAGACCCGTCCTTCACCGAGTCGGAGATCTTCGCCGAGGATGTCCCCGCTTCTGGCATTCCGCTCGGTACTTCGCAGACCAAGCTTGAGGGCCACGGCGGCGTGGCGGTCTTCGGCCTGCCCGAAGGTACCCAGATCCCTGGCTCCAGCACCGTGATTCCGGAGGAGGGCATGGTCTTGAGCCAATCCATCGACGACGCCCTGAACGCGCCATCCCGGGGCACCCTCGGCGGCGTGGACCTGGACGTGAACGCGGTGGTTGAGGATGAGTACTATTCCCACTCCCCGGTGGTGTGGGTCTCCACCGCAACTTGGCAGAAGGTCTCCCATTCCCCCGAAGACATGGTGGGTGTGGCCGTGCTGTCCCACGAGCCGACCGACACCTCCGTGTCCATGGGCAAGGCCCTGTCCGGCCTGCCGGCTTATAGCTCGGAGCGCGGCTCCCTGCTGACCATGCAGGCCTTCCTCTACGGAATCTCCGCGCTGGTCACCATCGCTTTCCTGAGCATCTGGACCATCCAGCGCACCCGTGACCTGTCCATCCTGCGTGCCCTTGGCGCCAGCGTGAAGTACCTGCTCAAGGACGCCATCGCGCAGGCTGCCATCATCCTCGCGATTGGCGTAGGGGTCGGCGCGCTCGTCGGCTGGTTGCTGGGCCTTGCCGCCCAAGGTGCCGTGCCCTTCGAGGTCTCCGCCATGACCGTCATCGTCCCCGCGCTCGGTATCTGGCTGCTCGGCATCGCTGGTGCTTTCCTGGCCACCCGCCGCGTTTCCAAGATCAACCCGCTCGACGCCCTAGGAGGCAACGCCTAATGACTACCACCGCTTCTTCCCCTGCACTGTCCCTTCGCGACATCGTGGTGACCTACCCAGACGGCCAGTCCCGCACCACTGCACTCGACGGCGTCAGCTTGGACGTCAAACCCGGCGAGCTCACCGCCGTCATCGGCGAATCCGGGTCCGGCAAGTCCACCCTGCTGTCCGTAGCCGCCGGCCTCATCGAGCCGGACTCCGGCAGCGTGGAGCGAACCGGCTCCCGCGGGCTCATCTTCCAGCAGGCCAACCTGCTGGCCGCCCTGACCGCGCGCGAACAGCTGCTCATCATTGACCACATGGAGGGCCGCAAGCCGCGCCAGGATCGTGCCGATGAGCTGCTCAGTTTCGTGGGCTTGGAGGGCTTTGGGAACCGCCGCATGAACCAGCTTTCTGGCGGCCAGCGCCAGCGCGTCAATATTGCCCGCGCACTCATGGGCCAGCCTTCCGTGTTGCTTGCGGATGAGCCCACCTCCGCCCTCGATTCCAAGCTTTCGCGCGACATTGCCAAGCTCCTGCGCGGTGTCACCGAGGACTTCGATACCGCAACCCTGTTCATTACCCACGACCGCAGCTTGCTCGACTATGCCGACACTGTGGTCGAAGTCAAGGACGGAAAGCTCTCCGAATACTCCGAGCTAGCCGCGTAAAAACCCTCTCATCTCTCACGTGTTCATACAAAGGGGTAAATTAATACCCCGTTATGATACGACCCCGCAAGCCCCGAGTAAGCCCAACTGACTACCCGCGCATGCAGCAGTGGACTGCGCTGCATGCGCTCATGTTGAGCATCACCGTGGTGGCCTGCGGGGTCTTTATCGTCGCTGCCCGCAGGATCAAGGGAACCTCCCGCGAAACCTTCATCCGGCGGATGGTGGGCTGGGCCTTGCTGGTGGCGGGTACTGCGTGGACGGTCATCTCCCTGGACCCTAAGCAATTCGATATCCGCGAGTCTTTGCCTTTGCACCTGTGCGATGTGCTGCGTCCGATCCTGGCGCTGGGCCTTATCACCGGCAATGAGCATGCCCTGACCCTGTCTTACTTTTGGGGCATCATCCTTAACCCGCAGGCCATCATCACCCCGGACGTCATCTACTACTTCTCCCCGCGCTGGCTGCGGTTTGGCACCTATTGGTTCTTCCACATCGTGGCCCTCGCTGTGCCGCTGGCGCTGACCTTTGGCTTGGGTTACCGGCCGACGTGGAAGGGCTATCGCTTCGCCGTGAAGGTCACGCCGCTGTGGATGGCTATCGCGATGGCAGTCAACGCGAAGACCGACGGCAACTATGGCTTCCTCAACCACGCGCCGGGAAGCCCCTCCATCATCAACCTGCTGGGACCCTGGCCGGGCTACATCGCGGCCGAGACCCTCGCCGTCGCAGCAGCATGGGCCGGGATGACGTGGCCGTGGGAGAACACCTCGCTGCGCCGCGGCACGGTGGCGGTGGGCCCGCGCGGGCTCATGCGCAAGTCTGTGGGTACCGCGTCCGGGACACTGCGCCGGGCCAAGGTACGTTTTCGTAAATAGTGGCCCGAAAATCGCGAAATTCTAGGGCTTCGTTGCGAAAACGTACCAAGGTGGTGGCGGCCAGGTACGGATCGATCAAACAAGGTCCCAGATTTTCAAATTTCTGGGCGCTATTTGATCGAAACGTACTTAGCGGCGGAGCTAGCGCCGGGCCAAGGAGCTAGCGCTCGGCGTTGAGGAGCCGCGCGATGGCCCGCGGGATAGCCGCAGCGATCTGGGAGGCCGAACAGGGCGCGAAGCCCTCGGGGGTTTCGGCCGCGATGGCCGCCGCGTGCGCGTGGATGGCACCGGCGTGGAGGACCTCGGCGATGACCCCGGCAGGTGACGCGGCGGGAGCGCTGGCGAAGAGCTGGGCCATGACCGCGCCGAGGATACCGGAGAGCACGTCTCCGGAGCCGGGGGTCGCGGCAAAAGAGTGACCGGCGTTGAAGGAATACAAAGGCTGGCCCGGCGCGGTGATGCGGGTCAGGCGGCCCTTGAGCAGGATGATGCTGTTTAGCTCCTTGGCTAGCTCGTGGAGGGCACGGCTCCAGCCGGTAGCCGCATCGGGAGCAGAGCCGAAAGCAGCCTCGTAGAGGCGGCGGAACTCGCCTTCATGCGGGGTGAGGATGGTCAGCGGGTGCTCGGTGACTTTCTGGCGCAAGGAGGTGTTGCGCGCCAGAAGCGTGAGGGCGTCGGCATCAAGAACGGTGGCAAGTCCCTGCGCCAGTACCTTTCGCAGTTCGGTGGCCGCCGCTGCATCGGTACCGCGGCCGGGGCCCACGATCCAGGCCTGGGCTTGTCCGGAGGAGGCCACGTCGGAATGGCAGACCAGCTCGGGGAGAAGGGAAGTAATCGAGTTATCGCCGATGAAGCGCACCATCGAGGGCGTGGCGCGCACCGCTGCGGTGGCGCAGAGGATCCCCGCACCCGGGTAGGTATCGCTGCCGGCAGCCAGGGCAACGACGCCCCCGGAATACTTATCCGAGCGCGCGCCTGGTGTGGGATCAACGATGGGGCCGGTGCAGCCAACCGGCCAGGGGCGGGAAGCGCGCCCGCCCGGCAGATCGAGTTCGCCCGATTGCCACGCAAAGGCCGTCGGAACGGAGGGCTCGTGTGCGATGAAGGCCGCTGGTTCATCCAGTTCGGCGAGGGTCTCGGCAAAGGAGGACGCGCCGGGCAAGAAGAGATCGGAAACCACAACCTGCCCGCATTCGGCGGCCAGCGCGTGGCCCAGGCGCGGCGAGCCGAAGGTGACGGTGACATCGGCGTTAACGGCATCCGCAGCACACACTCCCGTGTCGGCGTCGACGCCGGTGGGCATGTCGACGGCTAAGACTGCAGCCCCGGCAGCGGTGGCTTCGCGGTAAAGCGAGAGCGCGGTGCCGCTTAAGCCCCGGGCGGAGCCGAGGCCGGCGATGGCGTCAATAAGCAGCGCGCTGCCTAAGGGCGTGCTGCCTGAGGGCAGCGCGTCGGCAGGAAGGACCGTGCCACCGGCGGCACGGAACGCAGTGAGAGCCTCCTCGTGGCAGCGTTCCGGAACCAGGGCATGGACCGTAACCCCGCGCGAGGCCAGCTCCGCCCCGGCAAAGAGCCCATCCCCGCCGTTGCCACCGGAGCCAGCGAGAACGAGCACCGTCCCAGGCTGTTGCTCCAGCATCACCCACGCGGTTTCTGCCACCGCCGCGGCGGCCAGCTTCATGAGCTGATCCTCATGAGACTGCTGTTCCAGCAGGCGCTTCTCAGCGGCACGAACAGTGGCAACGGTATAAGCAGGGCGCATAACCCACACCCTAGCGCGCGGGTTGGCAGGTGGGGCACCAAAAGAGGTTGCGGCCCTGCATGACCTGCTCCCGGATTTCGGTGCCGCACACGTGGCAGGGTTGCCCGGCGCGGCGGTAGACGTAGACCTCGCCGCCGTGGTCATCCTTGCGGGGCTCGCGGCCCATGGCCTTCGGGGTATGGGCTTCGCGGACGGTGTCGATGCGGCCGTGCTCGACGCCGTAGTCCATGAGCTCCACCAGGTCCGACCAGATGGCATCGAACTCCGCGCGGTCGAGCTGGTTGCCCGGGATGAAGGGGGAGAGCCCTTGGCGGAATAGGGCTTCTGCGCGGTAGATATTGCCCACACCAGCAAAGAGGCCCTGGTCCATGAGCATCGCGCCGATACTACGCCGCGAGGCATGCACGCGGGCCCATAGGGCATCCGGGTCAGCATCCTTGCGCAGCGGGTCTTGGCCCACCTTCGCCACCTTGGCCTGGTATTCCTCCTCCGTGATGAGCGTGCAGAACTGCGGGCCGCGCAAATTCGCGGCCGTGGTGCCGTTATCAATGCGTAGACGGATCTGACCCCACACATCGGCAGAAGGCTCAAAGCGCAGGGAGCCAATGAGGCCTAAATGGATATAGATAACGTGGCGCGGGTTATCCGCATCGAAGTGCAGAAAGAGGTGCTTACCGAAGGCTTCGGCGAGGGAGAGGCGGGAGGCGTCGACAAGCGCGGCCTCCGCAGCGAACCTGCCTTGGGGGCTGCTCACGGCCAGTGACTCGTTACGGAAATCCGCATTGAGTGTGCGGGCAAGGCGGTGAATAACGTGTCCCTCAGGCATGTCAGGAAGTCTACGCGGGGGCCGTGCTGCTGTAGACTTTCCGGGTACTACCCGTTGAACGGAAGGGCCTAAATACTATGGGGCGCGCGCTCGGTTTTGATCGTGAAAAATACATTGAACTGCAGTCGGAGCACATCAACGCTCGGCGCAAAGAAATCGGCGGGAAGCTTTATCTCGAAATGGGCGGCAAGCTTTTCGACGATATGCACGCCTCCCGCGTGCTGCCCGGTTTCACCCCGGATAACAAGATTGCGATGCTCGAGCGCATCAAGGATGACGTAGAAATCCTCGTCTGCATTAATGCCAAGGACATTGAGCGCCAGAAGATGCGCGGTGACCTCGGGATCCTCTACGAAGATGATGTGCTGCGGCTTGTCGACGTCTTCCGGGACCGCGGCTTCCTGGTCAATAACATTGTCATGACCCAGCTCGAGGAGGGCAATAGCCAGGCGGAGACCTTCATCGAGCGCCTTGAGCGCCTAGGGCTCACCGTAGCGCGCCACCACATCATTCCGGGCTACCCCGCCAACATCGACCTCATTGTCTCCGAGGATGGTCTGGGCAAGAACGACTACGTGGAAACTTCTAGGGACCTCGTCGTGGTCACCGCGCCGGGGCCGGGCTCCGGCAAGCTGGCCACCGCGCTCTCGCAGGTCTACCACGAAAACCTGCGCGGCGTGCAAGCAGGGTACGCCAAGTTTGAGACCTTCCCCATCTGGAACCTTCCGCTGGATCACCCGGTGAACCTGGCCTATGAGGCCGCCACGGTGGACCTTAACGACGCCAACGTGATCGATCACTTCCACCTCTCCGCGCACGGCGAATCCACGGTGAACTACAACCGCGACGTCGAGGCCTTCCCGCTGCTCAAGTCACTGTTGGAACGCCTGACCGGCACTGTGCCCTACCAGTCCCCGACGGACATGGGCGTGAACATGGTGGGCTTTTGCATCACCGATGACGAAGTCTGCCGCGAGGCCTCCCAGCAGGAGATCATCCGCCGTTACTTCAAGACTTTGGTGGAGGAAGCCCGCAACGGCCTCGACACCACGCAATCCGAGCGCGCCGCCGTGGTCATGGCGAAGGCCGGCATCAAGTCCACCGACCGTCCGGTTGTGCTCCCGGCGCGTGAGAAAGCGGAGGAGACCGGCGGTCCGGCAGCCGCGCTGCAGCTTCACGACGGCACCATCATCACCGGCCGCACCTCCCCGTTGCTGGGCTGCTCCGCAGCCGCGCTGCTCAATGCGCTCAAGCACCTGGCTGGCATCGATGATGAGCTGCACTTGTTGTCCCCGGAATCCATCGAGCCCATCCAAACGCTGAAGACGAAGCACCTGGGCTCCCAGAACCCGCGCCTGCACACCGACGAGGTGCTCATCGCGCTGTCGGTATCCGCGGCGAAGGACGAGAACGCCCGCCGCGCGCTTGATGCGCTCAAGGAGCTTCAAGGCTGCGATGTCCACACCACCACCATCTTGGGTTCCGTGGACGAGGGCATCTTCCGCAACCTCGGCGTCCTGGTAACTTCTGATCCGGTCTTTGCCCGCAAGAGCGCGCTGTACCAGAAGCGCTAAGATTCTCCCGAACACTGGACGGAAGCGTTATCTCCGTAGGCATTCCCCCAGACCTGGAACCCGAAAGGTGCAGGTGAGCGGCGCCCAGCGCTTGCCGACGTCCCACCGCCCACCAGGGAGTTTCGGGATCGAGGTCTGGGGGTTTGGCCTGGGCCAACCCACGCGAGTGGACAAAGTGCAGGGGAGGGATCATGCTCCCATCCCGTATTCCAGCCAGGGTTTCTACCAGGTCGCCTAGTCAACCACTGAAGTCCCGGGAAAGAGGCACGCAGAAAAAGACGAAACTCAATCAGTCGTTCGCAATCGAAGAACGAAGCCACCAATACCCCGGGCTAACTAGCTCAAGAAGTCATCCTGGTATTGCTGCACCATTGAATCGAAATCACGATCACGTTCAAAACCTAAGGCTTCCACTCTTGACACATCGAAATTTCCCGGCCAGCTTGTAACTATCGCAGCAATACTCTCATCAGGCTTGTCACTAACAAGCTTTCTCGTTTCAGAGCCAGCCACACGCTCAAGCGAATCCAGCATTTCGCCAACCGTGACACAAATTCCTGGAAGATTCATAACTCTCCACGAGCCGAGTTTTGAGCCTTCAACTAAGAGTGCCCTTCCAAGATTACGAACTGCTACTTGCGGCGATGCAAGCCACATTCTCGTATCGTGCGGCACGGGGACCTCCGACGGCACACCGTTAAGAGGCTCACGAATGATCCCGCTAGCAAATGAGCTCGCGGCAGAATTCGGTTTACCAGGTCGCACCGAGATCGTAGGGAGTCGGCAAATGCGAGCATCTACGAAGCCTTTTCGTCCATACTCATTGACAAGCAGCTCTCCAATGGACTTGGTTGCCCCATAGGTAGAGTCAGGCTGAGTGGCCCAGTATTCAGGCATTACTTGCGGAAGACTGCCCCCAAACACGGCAAGAGAGCTCGTGAAGACGAACCGTGCAGGATGAGCCCCCTTAGCGCTACGAGTATGACGCACGGCCTCGAGAAGACAACGAGTGCCATCTATGTTGACACTCAATGCCGAATCAAAATCCGCCTCCGAACCACCCGAAAGCACGGCTGCTAAATGGATAACTGCATCAGTTTCTCCAGTGATTGCTTGTAGGACAGTCTCTCGATCGGTGATCTCTCCAACCACGGAGCGCACGCGCGGATCTGACACCCGGGCAGCAGCAAGGTCAAATGAAACAATCTCGTTCAAATCAAGCTTGCCGTGGTCTGCCTCGGAAAGAAAATGCTGAATAAGCAGGGTCCCGAGAAAACCCGCACCTCCAGTGATAACGATGTTCATACTTGCTCCTTATGAAGAATGTAGTGGCCGCCAGCGCCCCGCCCCTCTCGTATTGAGGATGGGCTTCGCCAGTCACTAACAGCCAAGAAAAGGTTCTGAAGACCATGGCATAGAAAATGGGGTGAATTCCTTCCGATAGGGAGGAATAAGAAAGTCATAAACCACTTTCGTGAACCAATGCACTGCGGAAGTGATGAGGCTTTTCTATAGCAATAAGCGTTCGAAAAACAAAGCAGAATTTATATTTAGCGCACGCGCATCAATCATAGGTAGACTCCCCTCAATGCAAGTGATGTGAGATACTTTTAATATCCTACCGTAAGACACCTCACATTGAGTCTTTTATTCTTGTCAAGGACTGAATGGGCGGCACCCTTGCGGGCTTATTGCCTTTCACCAAGTTTCTGGAACCGAGGAGGATTTCTAATGTCCCCAACAACGCTCGTGCTGCTCGGCATTGCTGCGGTAGCTCTCATTCTCTTTTTGATCATTAGAGCAAAGACCCATCCATTTATCGCGATGCTACTTGTGTCGATCGCTTTGGCACTTGCAGCGCGCGTACTGCTTTCGGAAGTTGTACCTCTACTCAAAGATGGTATGGGAGGAACACTCGGAGGTGTCGCTCTCATTGTCACGCTTGGTGCAATGCTCGGTCGAATAGTGGAAGTCTCAGGTGGCGCTGAAGTACTAGCTCGTTCTCTTGAGAAAAACTTCGGCGAGAAGCGCGCACCATGGGCACTAGGCGCTGCCTCATTTATTTTTGGTATTCCGGTCTTTGTTGATGTAGCGACAATCGTGCTCGTTCCAATCACACTTGCCGTGGCCCGTCGAATGGGTGGAAAAACAAATATGCTTGCCTACGCCTTGCCTGTAGTTGCTGCTTTGCTAACAGTGCATGTAGTTCTCCCACCGCACCCTGGAATCGTTGGCGCCTCAGAGCTGATGCAAGCTGATGTAGGCATGGTTCTTTTACTTGGTCTGATTCCTGCCGTCGTTATGTGGCTGGTAGGCCAAGTGTTCTCAGGTTTCATAGTCAAGAAGGTTTTTTCTCCGGTGCCAGCTGTTGGTAGTCAAGCCGCCGGAACTACCGCAAACCAAGACGTCGAAGTTGATGATGGAGGGGCACCGTCAGTGGGGCTCGTTCTTGCCACGATTCTCCTCCCTCTTGTGCTCATTATGGGTGGCACCGTATCTACACTCATGCTTGATGAAGGTACCGCAGTACGGGATTTCCTGGGCTTCGTTGGTGACTCTCCCATCGCTCTTTTCATTGGCGTCATATTCGCGACTGGGGTCTTAGGTTTTGCACGTGGCTGGGGCAAGGAACAGGTAGAGGACGTTGTAGCCTCGGCACTTCCTGCTACGGCCGCAGTCATCTTGATCACTGGCGCAGGGGGGACCTTCGGCAAAGTCTTGACTGAAACCGGTGTTGCCGATGCTGTAGCTGATTTGCTGGTGTCCACGGGGCTACCAGTGCTCGTGCTGGCATGGTTGCTTGCAGCTTTTATTCGCGCAGCCCAAGGGTCCGCAACCGTTGCGGCACTTACAACTGCCCCATTAGTGGCACCAATGATTGCCTCCCTGGAGCTTAATGGATTGCAAGTAGCACTGGTGACTGTGACTGTCGGCATCGGCTCGATGGCATTTAGCCATGTAAATGATTCTTTGTTCTGGGTGTGGAGCCGCTACTTCCAAGTAGATACCGCATCAGCGTTGAAGTCTTACACAGTGACGACAACGATCATGTCAATAGTTGGATTCGTTGTAGTTGGAATCTTGTGGCTAGTACTAGGAGCAATGGCGTAATGGAAAGGCATGAAAAAATGAATCTTTTTGAGGCACCATCGAGGCGTCTTCTGGTGCTTGACGACGACCCTACTGGCTCACAGTGCGTTTCGAACGTCGAAGTGGCCCTCGATACTGATCCATCTATTCCGGCCGAGGTGCTACAGAACCGAGGTTCAGCGTGTTTTGTCCTCACGAATTCGCGCGCCCTCGATGAAGACGCTGCCGTAGAAATCAACCGCAAAATGGTTGGGTCCGTAGTCGAACGCTTGGAAGACTGCCGCGGCCTACATGTTGTTTCTCGCTCGGATTCAACGCTTCGCGGCCACGTAATCGCAGAGCCAAATGCAATTGCTGATGCGCTTGCGGAGCACAACATCGAAGTAGATGGCTTTTTGTTCTGCCCGGCGATGATTGAAGCAGGCCGATTCACTAAAAATGATGTTCACTTCGCCATAGTGGACGGAAAAGCGCAACAGGTGGAGGACACTGACTTTGCGAACGACGCAACATTTGGGTATTCCCACTCGAACCTTGCGGACTTTCTTGAAGAGAGGTCTGGTGGGATAGTCCGCGCGGAGGAGTGTGTCTCAATAAGTCTCACCGATATCCGCGACGGTGGCGTAGAAACGGTCAAGGCAAAGCTCGTCGAGGCGAAGAATCGACGCTGGATAATAGTTAATGCCACCGAATATTCCGACATGGATATCGTGTCAGAAGCAGTGGCAGAACTCGAAGAACAGGGCAAAGTGTTTGTGACTCGTTGCGGCCCTTCCTTCGTTCGCTCCCTAGCTGGGCAGCGAAACGCTCAACTGATTACTTCTGATTCCTTAGAAATTGATCCATCACGCACAGCTCATGGGCTCGTCGTCGTTGGCTCACACGTAGGGCTCACGAGCCAACAGCTTGCAGTACTTCAGCAGCGAAGCAATCTCCATGAGTTTGAGCTGCAGGTTCCTAAGCTGCTCGATTCAGGATCCCGTGAGCAGCATATCGATGAGGTTTCAATGCGTGTGAGAGAAGCGCTAGCGAGTTCCGATTGCGTCCTGTACACGAGTCGAGAACTGATTAGGACAGAGTCAAAGGCTGAATCTCTCGCGATCGCACGACAAGTCTCTGATGCAGTCGTTGCAGTGGTGCAAGCAGCAAGGGAAGCACGTCCAGCCTGGGTCGTCGCCAAGGGAGGTATTACATCCCACGAGGTAGCGGCTTCGGGCCTCGGGATTCAGCGTGCCAAGGTCCAAGGTCAGTTTTATGAGGGGCAGATTAGCTTGTTTACTGCTACCGAAGCTCCTGAAGACGTGATCGGAGTACCGTACGTAGTTTTCCCGGGAAATGTAGGCGGTAAGGAGGCTTTGGCAGAGGTCGTTGAAAGGCTACGAGCTGCCACGACAGATGCTTAGGCTTATCCTTTTCTCACTAAAGAATAGGGCCAACCTTAATCCGCATATCAAAAACTGCGAATCTACCCGATGACTACATACACCGAGAGTAGATTAGCTGGAAAATTTCACAGTACCTACCAATTTATTTTTACACTCAAGGGAGTTTTAAGTGCGCACCACTCCAAAAGTTGCCTGGATCGGGCTCGGCGCCATGGGAGGGCCAATGGCCCTCGCAACCGCATCAGCTGGAATGAGCGTCACGGCATTTGACGTCCAGCCCTCTTCACTCGAATCAGTAGCACCTCAAGTGAGCGCTGCCTCTAACGCTCGTGAGGCTGTTTCTGGTGCCGACGTCACCGCGATTATGGTGGCAACTGGAGACCAGTTGCAATCCGTCCTATTCGGAGAAGAAGGAATTTCCCCTCACCTTTCTCAAGGTTCAGTAATTCTCATTATGGCGACCGTCGGCCCGAAGGCCATTGAACAAGCTGTTGATGGCCTTGCGGGTACAGGCGTACATGTCGTTGACGCACCAGTGTCTGGCGGCGTCGCACGAGCAAAAACAGGGGATCTACTCATGATGGTGTCTGGCGACAGTTCCGCTGTGGCCGTCCTTCAGCCACTTCTGGATGCAATGGCGTCAAACGCCCCCGTAGTCGGCGAACGTCCTGGCGACGGCCAGCGTTTCAAGATCGTAAATCAGCTGTTGTGCGGCGTCCATATCGCAGCTGCTGGCGAAGCACTAGCTCTAGCGGATTCGATGGGGCTGGAAGTCTCCCGGGTGCACAAGGTGCTTGGAACAGGAGCTGCAGCTAGCTTTATGTTTGGTGATCGCGGGCAGAGGATGGTTGATGAGGCCTTTGATGAGGTGCGTAGTGCACTCGATATCTTTGTGAAGGATATGGGACTAGTCGGGGAAGCTGCACGAGAAGTACACCAAGAAGTACCACTTGCAGTTACGGCGGAGCAACTTTATATCAGAGGACATCGCGAGGGAGTGGGGCGTAAGGACGATTCAATCGTCTTCAAACTGCTACGCGGCGAGCATTGATGAGTATTGACTTAGGCGACCGACTTCGACGCCTCCAGCGCACACCGCATTTCCCCAGACCTAAAACCCGCAACCTGCAGGTGAGCGGCGCATAGCGCTTGATTCCGCCGTGGGCGTTATACCGCAGCTGCTCTGCGCCGTCCTCATCGACGATCTTCCAACCATTACGGGTGATTTCACGGGCGACGACACTGTGGTGCCTATTGATTTTCTGCGCGATGGCTCGTGCCGAATCACCGACACGACATCCCGCTTCAATAGCAACACGGTCTTCAACAGTAAGCCTGCGACCACGCCCTACTAAGGCGTGTTTGTCGAATACGCCGCTAGGAAATCCATCGACGGCTTGAGTTTTCATCGGTGCTGGCATACCAGAATCTTTACCCAGCTTCTTGCCTGTATCTGGTATAGACACCACCGCCTCATCAGGCGTTCGGCGATGTCGCTGCCGGCGTGACTTCGCATACCGCTGCTTCCTTATCCACTCATACACGGTAGAAGGATGCACACCGATAGCATCAGCCACTGTCTGACAGTTCTCACCAGCAAGCACTCGCTCCACGGCCTGGGCACGTTCATCAGGTGACAAGTGGGCGCGTCTAGGCCGCACTTCGATTACACCAGCTTTCTTTAACCTGCTGTGAAGCAAGCCAGTCGATATTCCAACAGTCTGTGCTGCTTGATTGATCGACATACCTGCACGCACCAACCCAACAGCCTCACGGACAAACGGATCACGCAGACGACTCGCACGCCTGCCAGGAGGCTCGACACCTCTTACCCTCAACCAACCGTAAACCGTATCGGGACCCACACCCACATCACGCGCGACGAGACTAACTGCCTCACCTGCCACCACGCGCTCAATAGCGGCTTCCTTAACATCCTTCGGAGTCCAACGCGTCACAACTACCTCCCGGTCGAAGTGGCGCATTCACCCCTTGACAGCACGCAGGTGGGCGTCGGCAAGCGCTTGGCGACGCCCCACCACCCACCAGGAGGTTTCGGGATCGAGGTCTGGGGCTTTGGGCTAAGAGCGGTTGCAGCGCTGTGCCCAAAAGATTGGGGTTTTACCTCGCAGCGGGCCTAGACTTGCGGGCGTGACTATTGGCAAGATTCTCCTCTACTACTGCTTTACTCCTATCGAGGACCCCACCGCGATCATGCTGTGGCAGCGCTCCCTGTGCGAGAAGCTCGGGCTCAAGGGCCGTATCCTCATTTCGGAGCACGGCATCAACGGCACCGTGGGCGGGGACATGGACGCGTGTAAGCGCTATGTGCGCGAGACGCGCGAGTACCCGGGCTTCAAGAAGATGGAGTTCAAGTGGTCCGAAGGCGGAGCGGAAGACTTTCCGCGCCTGTCGGTCAAGGTGCGCGATGAGATCGTGGCCTTCGGCGCGCCGGGCGAGCTCAAGGTGGATGAGAACGGCGTCATCGGCGGTGGTGTTCACCTCAAGCCCGAAGAGGTCAACAAGCTGGTGGAGGAGCGCGGTGAGGAGGTCGTCTTCTTCGACGGCCGCAACGCCATGGAGGCGGAAATCGGCAAGTTCAAGAATGCCGTGGTGCCGGATGTGCGTACGACCCACGACTTCATCGCTGAACTCGAATCCGGCAAGTATGACTGGATGAAGGACAAGCCCGTGGTCTCCTATTGCACGGGTGGTATTCGCTGCGAAATCCTCTCCGCGCTGATGAAGAACCGCGGTTTTAACGAGGTTTATCAGATTGACGGCGGCATCGTCCGCTACGGAGAAAAGTACGGCAACGATGGCCTGTGGGAAGGCTCGATGTACGTCTTTGACAAGCGCATGCACCACGAGTTTGGTCAGGGCCTAGAGGATCCAGGCTTTATTCAGCTCGGCCACTGCGTGCACTGTGGGAAGGGGACGAATACCTTCCACAATTGCATTAATGAGGACACGTGCCGCAAGCAGGTGCTCATTTGCGATGACTGTGTCCAGCACGTGGAAACCCAGCACTGTGGGCGGCCGGACTGCGCCGAGGTGGCTGCCGCCCAAGCGCAGGGTTAGTTTTCAAGCACCGGGGCCAGCAGGATCTGGATATCGTTGATGCACCAGATCATGAAGTTGCCGGCCATGACCCAGAAAATCGCCATCCAGCCGCGCCAGCGCACATAGGCCTTGAGCTTGCGCACCATGATGACGGCGCAGCCGATCATGCCGATGAAGGGAATGATCAGCGTCGTCGTGGCGAACACGGTGCGCTGGGTCCTCGTGCAGAGCCAAGCGGCGTATTCGGCCTGAAGGCAGTCGGTCGTGGTTCCGAAGAACCTGAAGAATCCAGCGAGGAGGAGCGCGTACAGCGCCGAGCTCACAAGGATAGCCACCATAAACCACAGCGCTTGGCGCGAGGAGCGGCGGTTGGCCTCGGCGACGGCGAGGGGATCGGGCTCGTCGGCAAGCTCATCAAAGCTGCGGGGCTCGGGGCGAGGCAGGTTGGTATAGTCCGCGTCGGACGTGAGATCATTTTCGGGGTGCTCTGCTGCCATGCTGTGCAAGTCTAACGTGCTTCGGTGTCATAGGTGCTCGGGCAGACCAGGACTGGCACTCCCACGTGGGGGAGAAGTTCGGTGGCGGTGCTACCGATGAAGACGCGCTCGATCGGCCCCATGGGGGAGGAACCCAAGCAGAGCAGGTCGCCCTTTTTCCACTTGAGCGAATCCACCGCGCCGGACCAGCCGTGACCGCTGCCGATGTCCGTCGTGACGGAAATCTCCGGGAAGACCTCTGCGATGAAATCGTGGGCGCGGTCCAACAACGAGAGCGAGTGCTCGCGCCAATTGGGGGCGTCGGAAGGAAAAGTGGGGGAGTATTCGAGGGGGACGTCGACCAGCCCCTTGGCGGAAAACGCCAGGATACGCAAGGGAATACCGCCGCGCTGCGCAATGCATGCCGCGTGCCGGAGGGCGGGATCGTCGGCACGGCCAAGTTCGGTGAAGGCGAAATTGATGCGCGTCACCCCGTGCTTGGACAGCTTGATACCGCGCGGGGTGAGACCCACGGGAAGCGGCGAGTAGTGCAGCAGCGCATCGGCGGTAGAACCGGAGAAGAAACGGCCCTTGGGCGCGGACTGGTTGGCCCCGAGGAGGATGACGTGCGCGTTGAAATCCGTAGCCGCCTGCTCCAGCAGCTGCGGGCGGGACGGTCCTGCGATGAGAACGGAGACGTTCTTATCGAGCTGGGCCTTGTCCACTCCGGCTGCGTCCAAGGCCTGCTTAACGGCGCGTTCGCAGGTTGCGCGCTCCTTCTTGAACCACTGCTTATAGGAGCCGCTGAGCTTGCTGAGCGACGTCACGGTGAGGGGTTGCGAAATCGTGGATACAACCCGGATCTGAACGGGCGTGGAACGCGCAAGCCATGCGGCAAACTCGATGGCCTCGGTGCCTGTGGAGCTAGGACTCCACGAGACGAGTACGCGAAGCGGGGGGATACGGTCTTCCGAGGAGGACTGTCCTTCCGCGGGGTGTGAAGATTTCTTAGCCATTCATCAAAAGGATCGGGGTCGTTTCCTTCATTATCGACCCTTCACGCTTTAAAATAAAATCTGTTCTACCGGCGCTTTTTGGTCTATTTTCCGTCCATGGTGGGGCGGTACACATCCGCGAGTTTGGAAATCAGGTTGACCAAAGAATTGGCGTCCTTGATGTCCTCCGGTTCAAGCCAGCGCAAGATCTCGGCCAAAGCTGCCGCACGCTGGCGGGAGACGATGGTCAGCTCGGATTCGCCGAGCTGGGTGAGGGCGACGAGAACGCCGCGGCGGTCCTTTTCATCGCGGTGCCGTTCCACGAAGCCTTGGCGCTCCAATTGGTACAGTGCATTGGACGCGGTGGGCATCCGGATCAACTCTGCTTGGGCGATGGTGCTGACGCGAGAGGGCCCACGCAGGCGCAGTTGATTCATGATCGAGACCTGCGAGGTGGTTAGGGACGTGCCCTCCGTTGTGCGCTGGAAGATGAGCATGAGCTTATTGAGCGCGGGCTGGATTTGGCGGGCAACATCCAGGGCGTCCTCGTAGGGGATCGGGGATTCGATAGTTTCTTCACTCATGGAAAATAAGTGTAGCTACGATTCACTCGCGGCGGTAGTTAGCCGACTAAAAAATTAGGTTTTGCGTCGCGAAGTGCCCAAGGGGAGCCTAGATTGTTGACGCTGCCCGCACTACACTGTCCGGCGTGAATTCTCCGTCCAAGGCAGAGTCTGCAAAGACAAGGCCAGAAGTGGCCTACCGCAACGAAGTCTCCTATGAATGGGAGCGCGCACAGCATCTGCGCGAGCTTCGCGCGGGAAAAGTGACGCGCGAAGAATTGTGTGATGCTGATTTTCTCCTTCGCGCGGCGGCGGAGCACCACGGCGTTGACATGCAGAAGCCGTGCCCGGTGTGCGGCGAAGAGCTGCGACTGACCCGCTGGGTTTATGGCGACTCTTTAAAGCGCCGTGCGGGAAGCGCGCGTAGCGCGGCGGAAATTGCAGAAATGGCGGCCGAGGGGCTGGAGTTTACAGTGCATTTCGTGGAAGTGTGCCCGGCATGCCGCTGGAATCATCTGCTTCGAGCGGCCACGGTCTATGCTCGAAGGTAGTTTTGGCTTCCCAGTTCACGCCGGTAAGCTGCATGTATTTACAGTTTCTGTACAGGATTGATGAGGACACGGATTAGTGACCGAGAAGGAAACCTCCGGGCGAAAGTCAGGTAATCGCAAGAAGAGCGCCTCGCACAGGAGTAGGCGTTCGTCCGGCCGCACACGCCGCTGGCCGTGGATCGTGCTCGCTGTCTTATTCGTAATTGTCGGCATCCCCGCCTTGCTCTTTGGGTACGCGTATACGCAATACGACGTCCCCGAGCCCAAGGAGCTGCAGCCGAGCCAGATTTCCACGATTGTCGCCGGCGACGGCGAAACCCAGCTGGCCAAACTAGTTCCACCGGAGGGCAACCGCCGCCAGGTGACCCTGGATGAGATCCCGGATTACGTTGAGGATTCTGTCCTCGCGGCCGAGGACCGCGAGTTCTGGACCAACTCGGGCTTTTCCTTTACAGGTCTGGGCCGTGCCGTCTTGGGCAAGCTCACCGGTGATGCTTCCGCCGGTGGTGGCTCGACGATTACTCAGCAGTATGTGAAGAATACTCTCGTTGGTGACGAGTACTCCTACGTCCGCAAGATTCGTGAGCTCATCTACTCGGTGAAGATGACCAACGAATGGTCCAAGGAGGACATCCTCAACGCCTACCTCAACACGGTCTACTTCGGCCGCAATGCGTATGGCATCGAGGCTGCATCCAATGCGTACTTTAATAAGGACGCCAAGGACCTCACTAAGGAAGAAGGCGCGCTGCTGGCGGGTGTTATCCAGTCCCCGTCCGTCCTTGATCCGTGGGTAGATGAGGAACGGTCCCAAGCTCGCTGGAATTACGTCATGGATGGCCTCGTTGAGATGGGTGACTTGGATCAGTCTGAACGCGATCAGCTCGTCTTCCCGGAGACCCGCGATCCGTCTGAGTATTCTGCCTACACCGAAGCGCCGGGTGCCTATGGCCACATCAAGAACCAGGTCATTGATGAGCTGTCCCGCGTGGGTATTACCGAGGACCAGCTTGCCACTGGCGGCCTCAAGGTGACCACCACCATTGACATGACCGTGCAGAACGCGTCGACGGACGCCGCTCACGCACAGCTTGCTGTGCTGCAAGAGGACGCCCGCGCCGCCGCCGTGACGATCGACCCAGCCACGGGCGCTGTACGCGGTTACTTCGGCGGCGATGACTCTAATGGTTGGGACTATGCCAATTCGCCGCTGCAGACCGGCTCGACCTTTAAGATCATGGCACTGGCCGCAGCTCTTCAGCAGGGCATCGACCTCAATACGTATTACTCCTCCGCGCCGTACCAGCTGCCCGGCTCTCAGATCGTGACCAACGTGGGCGGCGGCTGCGGAAGCTGTTCCATCGCTGAGGCGCTGAAGAATTCTTATAACACGTCCTTCCTGCGCCTCCAGGATGACCTGGAAAACAAGATGCAGGACACCGCTGACATGGCGCACGCACTGGGTGTTGCGCGCAGCCTGCCGGGGATTGAGAAGACGCTGACGGAGAACGGCGGCACGCCGTACGAGGGTGTCGTGCTGGGCCAGTACCAGTCCCGCCCGCTCGACATGGCGACGGCAATGGCGACCCTGACCAACCAGGGTGTGTGGCACCAGACGCACTTCGTGCAGAAGGTGGAAAACGCCGCCGGCGAGGTTCTCTACGAGAACCCGACCGATGGCGGTGAGCGCCGCGTCTCCGCCAACGTGGCCAACAACGTGATCTCCGCGATGCAGCCGATTGCCGCATGGTCGAACGGTGCACTGGCCGGTGGACGTCCGTCGGCCTCCAAGACTGGTACCACACAGCTGGGTGATACGGGCACCAACAAAGATGCCTGGATGGTTGGTTCCACGCCACAGCTGGCTACAGCAGTGTGGGTAGGCACGGCCGATAACACCTCCGCGATCTTTAATCAGTGGGGCGGAATTATGTACGGCTCGGATGCACCGACGAAGATCTGGAAGTCCATCTTGGACACCTCTTTGGCCAACGTGGAGCAGCAGCCCTTCCCGCAGGCTTATCCGGTTCATTACGGCGTCGGCAGCTGGGGCTCGGGATATGTCTATGATCCGAGCCAGACCACCACGTGGAACCAGACGCCGGCGAGCCCGGAGAGCGACAGCACCGAGGGTGAAGAGGAAACACCTGCCGAGGGCGGCGAGCACCACGACGAGGGTCAGGGCGGTAGCCCAGAGCAGCCGGCCCAGCCTGAGCAGCCTGAGCAACCCGCTAACCCTGAAGTACCTTCACTCGATGACATTCTTAATGGAGATGGCCTCGACCAATTGCTTGGCCAATAGGAGATTGATCCCCCGGTGAGCCATCACACTTCTTCGCAGCTTGTCCCACTCTCATCCGAATCGATGACCCGTGGCGCCGTCAATGCCCTCGGCGGGCCGACGGGGCGTTTCGCCCGCTCGGCCCACTCTGGTTGGTGGACGCCGCTGCGCGTCATCATCACACTGGCGTGGACGTTCCTGGCGTTTGGGTTTTTGAGTAAGGCAACCTGTGCGGGCAGCCGCCGGGGCGAGGACGGCCTCATCAGCCTGAACTGGGATGGCAACCGCCAGTACACGTCCTTTTGCTACAACGACATCGTGCCGCTCTATGGCGGGCGCGGCTTAGACCAGCCTGGCTTCCCCTATGCCTATTCCTGGGTGGAGGGAGACCTCACGCGCTACATGGAATACCCCGTTTTGGCGGGCCTGTTCCAGGGCGTCGTCGGCTGGCTGGCGCGCACCACGTATCCGGCCGTCGAGTGGCTTGGTATGGCCGAGGTCAGCTGGTACTTCGGGCTGACCACGCTCATCTTGTCCCTCGTGTGGGTCGGCACCGTGGTCATGGTATTCCAGCTCACGGGCAACCGGGCATGGGATACCATTCTCATGGCGGCCAGCCCGCTCGTGGTCATCCACGCCTTCACCAATTGGGACATCCCGTCGGTAGCGTTCATGGTGGGCGCCCTTCTTGCCGTGAAAAAGCGCAAGAACTGGCTCGCCGGCATTCTCATCGGGCTCGGCACGGCATTCAAGCTGTGGCCCCTGTTTATCTTGGGCGCGTTTCTGGTGTTGGCCATCCGCCACAAGCGGTGGGCTCCTTTCACTAGGATGGTCGTGGCAACCGCCGCGACGTGGCTCGTGGTGAACCTACCCGTGGCGCTCGCCTACCCCGAGGCCTGGCGCGAATTCTTCCGGCTCAATCAAGAACGCGGTGCCGAGTGGACCACGATCTATGCGCTCTTGAGCCGCGTCGCGGGCGTGAGCTTTGAGCCCGAATTCCTCAACACTTTCTCGCTCGTGGCATTCCTGGTGAGCTGCGGGGCGATTGCCATCCTGGGTCTCAAGGCGCCGCGCGCGCCGCGAGTGGCCGAAATGATTTATCTCATCATCATGGCCTTCCTGATCTTCAATAAAGTGTGGTCCCCGCAGTACTCCCTGTGGCTGGTCGTCCCGGCACTCCTGGCCCTTCCCAGGTGGCGGCTCATCTTTAGCTGGGCGCTTGCCGACGCTCTCCTCTGGCCCATCCTCACCTGGCACATGCTCGGCTCGGAAAATAAGGGCCTGCCGCACGAGATGCTCGATATCGCGGTGCTGACGCGCGATGGCTTCATCATTGCCATCGGCGTGCTCATTATCCGCCAGATGTGGGGCAAGTCTGAGGACAAGGTCCGCGCCGCTCATGGCGGCAGGGACCCGTTGGCGGGGGATTTTGCACGATGACTATCACCATCGTGGGCATCGTCTCCATCACGCTGGGCTTCCTTTGTGTGTTGAGCGCCTACTACCTGTTTCAGCGCTCTCAAGACCGCACCTGGCCGGTTGTGCTGGGCTTGCTGGCTTTGCTGTTTCTCACGGTGATCCCGGCGGGATCGGCGATCTTCGTCGCGGCGACCCACTAGCGGCAGCCGAGGAGATGGGGGATTTCCTTTTCCGCCGGTCAGTGCGGTACTGTGTGAGGGTTGCTTGACGCAACAGACCCTCCTGCCATATCCGCAAAGGTGATATGGCCGATACCAATTACTAGACCATAGGAGGTGATGAGGTCCGTGCGTCACTACGAAGTCATGATCATTCTGGATCCTAACCAGGATGAGCGCACCGTAACCCCGTCCCTAGACAAGTTCCTCGAAACGATCCGCAAGGATGGCGGCAAAGTCGAAAAGGTTGATGTGTGGGGCAAGCGCCGTCTTGCATACCCGATCAACAAGAAGGAAGAGGGCATCTACGCAGTCGTGGAGCTGGAGTGTGAATCCCACTCGGTTCTCGAGCTTGATCGCCGTCTGAACCTGAACGACTCCATTATGCGTACCAAGGTTCTGCGCACCGACAGCAAATAGCGGATACTGGGTTTCGAGCAATCCACGTAACCGATATTAAGGAGTAAAGACATGGCTCAGGGAGATACCAACATTACGGTTGTCGGCAACATTGTGGCCGACCCGGAACTGCGCTTCACCCCAGCGGGTGCCGCAGTGGCAAATTTCCGTGTTGCCTCCACCCCGCGTCGCTATAATCAGCAGACTTCCCAGTGGGAGGACGGCGAGGCCATGTTCCTCACCTGCAATGTGTGGCGCCAAGCCGCAGAAAACGTTGCGGAGACCTTGACCAAGGGCATGCGCGTTATCGTTACTGGCCGTTTGCGCCAGCGGTCTTACCAGACCCGTGAGGGCGAAAACCGCACTGTTTTTGAAATCGAGGTTGATGAGGTCGGCCCGTCCCTGCGTTATGCATCCGCACAGGTTAACCGCAAGTCCGGCAACGGCGGCGGCAACTATGGTGGCGGCCAGCAGCAGGGTGGTGCTAACTACGGCGGCGGCAACCAAGGTGGTTTCTCCGGAAACCAGGGCGGTTTCTCTGGAAACCAGTCCCAGTCCTCTGCCCCGCAGCAGTCTCAGCAGCAGTCGGCTCCGAGTAACGATCCGTGGAATTCTGCACCCCAAGCGGGAAGCTTTGGTGGTGCGGATGCAGAACCCCCGTTCTAAGACTGTCACGCAAGTATTCATTTAACTCAATTGAAAGGCAGGGATCATGAAGCTGATCCTCACCGCTGCCGTTGAGAACCTCGGCGCCCCCGGCGAAATTGTAGAGGTTAAGGACGGCTACGGACGTAACTACCTGCTTCCGCGTGGCCTGGCTATTGTTGCCACCCGCGGCGCTGAAAAGCAGATCGAGGGCATCAAGCGTGCCCAGGATGCTCGTGCGATCCGCGACCTGGATCATGCACGCGAGATCCGTACCCAGCTGGAGGAGCTCAAGGACGTAACCGTCTCTGTGAAGACCTCCGAGTCCGGCAAGCTCTTCGGCTCCGTGTCCGCTGAGGACATCGTGAACGCCGTTGCCGCCGCTGGCGGCCCGAAGCTGGACAAGCGCATCGTTGTGCTGCCCAAGGGCCTGGTCAAGAAGACCGGCAACTACCAAGTCGAGCTGAAGCTGCACGCTGACGTTATCGGCAAGGTGAACTTCTCGGTCGTCGCTGCCTAAGAATTAAGGCGCACGACGGTCACCCTCCGTTCGCCCGCGTGTGAGGCGCGGTGCCGGTACGCAGGACGTGACCTTAAGACAACAGCAAGGCTTTAAGGCCGTGCTCCTTTCACTATGTGAGGTGGTGAGAGGAAGCACGGCCTTGCGCCGTTTTACGCGGGGTCGCCTTTTGGGGATCTAGCACCGCAGGAGGCAGGGAAACGTCGCCAAGCGCGGCCTGTGGATAACTCGCCCAGCCTGTGGATAAACCTGCGTTCAGTTAACGGTGAATTCACTCATGCCGCCATGTGTTAACCCGCTGGTAGCGGCAATATCGGGGTAATGCTCCTACTTTTCCACGGGATGTGTGCGTATTTTCACACCTCAAAAAACGTGCCTTGACCTGCAGGAATAATCTGCGCTGGTCACAGCGGTGCAAAGTTATCCACAGCCCTGACCTCTGGCTTTGTACGCCATGTCTTTGCTGACCTGGGAATTCCACAGCTCTCTGTGGATAACTGTGAGAGTTATGCCCAAGGGGTAGTGTCTTGACCCTCGGCTACACTGTTGTGTACTACGCGCGGTTGCCGCTTGGCACTGCATCGAAGCCTGGCCGTCCGGCGCGGAGAAGAGTGAGAACTTCAGGCACGGCCAGGGTGGGACTAATGAACGGTGGGATTGATGAGCAATGACTAATGCCAGTTTTGACGACGACCACGTTCCACCGCCGCCGGAGCCGGTAGAGGAGGAACCTCGCCGCTCTTACCGGCAGGAAGAACCGAAGCGCTACGGCGAATTTCGCCAGCCGCCCGCGGACCGCGAGGCCGAACAGGGCGTTCTCGGCGCCATGCTCCTGAGCCCGAATACAGTCATGGAGGTCATTGAGGAGCTGGAGCCGGAGGACTTCTACTATCCTGCGCACACGCTCATCTACCAAGCCATGATCGATCTTTACGCGGCGGGCACGGATATTGACGCGGTGATTGTCGCGGCCCGTCTCGATCGCTATAACAACCTCGAGCGCGTTGGCGGTGCGCCCTACCTGCATACCCTGCTGGCCACGGTGCCCACTGCGGCTAACGCCCGCTATTACGCGGAGATTGTCGCGGAGAAGGCGGTGCTGCGCAAGCTGGTGGACGCCGGAACCAGAGTCGTCCAACTCGGCTTCCAGGGCTCCGAAGACATGGAGATCGAGTCCGTGCTGGACCGCGCCCAGCAGGAAGTTTTCGCCGTGGCGCAGAAGAAGACGACTGAGGATTACCGTGCGCTGAGTGATCTCATCGACCCCACGATCGATGAGCTCGCCGCCCTGCAGCAAAACGGCGTGGAGTCCGGCGTGCCTACCGGTTTCATCGACCTCGACAACCTGACCAATGGCCTGCGTGCGGGCCAGATGATCATCGTCGCCGCCCGCCCTGGCGTGGGCAAGTCCACGCTGGCCATGGACTTCATGCGCTCGGCCTCCCTGCAGCACAACAAGACCTCTGTGGTTTTCTCCCTGGAGATGTCTGCCTCCGAGATCGTCATGCGCCTGTTGTCAGCGGAGGCGGAAGTGAAGCTGTCGGATATGCGCGGTGGCCGCGTGTCCACGGAGGATTGGGCCAAGATCGATGACACCCTCAATCGCATCCAGGATGCGCCCCTGTTCATCGATGATTCCCCAAACCTCACCATGATGGAAATCCGCTCGAAGGCCCGCCGCCTCAAGCAGCAGCACGGGCTCGACCTCATTGTGTTGGACTATATGCAGCTGATGTCTTCGGGCAAGAAGGTGGAGTCCCGCCAGCAAGAGGTCTCGGAGTTCTCGCGCCAGCTCAAGCTGTTGGCCAAGGAACTGGAAGTTCCGCTCATCGCTATTTCCCAGCTGAACCGTGGCCCAGAGTCCCGTACCGATAAGAAGCCGCAGCTGGCGGATCTGCGTGAGTCCGGCTCGCTTGAGCAGGACGCCGATATGGTTATGCTGCTCTACCGCCCGGACTCGCAAGACCGCGATGATCCCCGCGCCGGTGAGGCGGATATCATCCTGGCCAAGCACCGTGGCGGCCCGATCGACACGGTGAAGGTCGCGCACCAGCTGCACTACTCCAAGTTCGTGAACATGGCGCACGGCTAAATTACAGGTCCACCACGGCGTTGGGGTCACCCAACCGTGGGCCGAGGATGACCAAGACCAGGAAGACCGCAGCCGCAGCGAGCGCCAGCCATCGCCACACCGGGAAGAAGCGCTCGCCGCACAGCCTGGCAAACCCTGCGCCGATGAGCGCACCCAGGGTATTGAAGATGAGGTCATCAATATCAGTGCGCCCGAGCGCGAAGGCGTATTGGGCTGTTTCCAATACCAAACTCAGCGCGAAGCCCCATGCGGCAGTGGCCTTGACTGACCGGCACATGCTGAAGACGAGCATGCCAAAAGGAATGAAGAAGGCGGAATTGCCCGCATACTCAAAAAGCGGGCCAAACCAGGTGCCGCCGGAGAGCTCATCAAGCGGCACCAAGCGCAGGTCACGGACCCGCTGGTTCTCCGGCTTCCAAAGGTAGCCAATCTGGTAGAACGGCTTGAGCGTGGTGAGCGCGACCATGACCGCGACCCACGCGCCGAGGGCGACCCTATTGAGCAAGGGCCCGCCCCTTGAACTCTGGCAGGGTCAGCGCCGCGAAGGCCGCGATGCCGAAGGCTGCTGCAAAGAGCACGAAGAGCCAGCCCGTGCCCGCCACCGCGATGAGTGGCGGAACGATAAGCGGCGCCAGGATGGAGGCGAGTCGGCCGAAGCCCGCGGCCGCACCAGTACCGCGCCCGCGCAGGGCGGTGGGGTAGAGCTCCGGGCCGATGGCGTACAGCGCGCCCCACGCGCCGAGGTTGAAGAAAGACAGCAGGCAACCAGCCAGGATGATCATGGCTTCAGTGTTAGCGAAACCAAAGAACCCGGCCGACAGGGCGGAACCCACGAGGAATATCGCTAGGGTCGAGCGGCGGCCCCAGACCTCAATGAGCCAGCCGGCTGCGGCGTAGCCGGGTAGCTGGGCGAGGGTGATAATCAGCGTGAAGCTGAAGGACTTCACCAGGGAGAAGCCATCCGCGACAAGCAGTGACGGAATCCAAATGAAGGCGCCGTAGTAGGAGAGGTTGACGCAGAACCAGATGGTCCACAGCGCCAGCGTGCGCCCGCGCAGGGATTTCGACCAAATGCTGGTGGCGGTGACATCTTCCTCGGAGTAGGTCGGTGCCGGGGTCGTGCGGTCGATGTCCGCCTCATCCACCTCGGCCTCGAAGGAAGCGACAATCTCTTCTGCTTCTTCGTGGCGGCCCTTCGACTCAAGGAAGCGCACGGACTCCGGGAGGTGGAGGCGCACGTAAAGCGCATAAAAAGCGGGCACCATGCCGAGTGCTAGGGCCCAGCGCCAGCCGCTTTCCGACGCCCCCACGACGAACGTTCCAATTACCGCAGCGAGGATCCAGCCCACGGCCCAGAAGGCCTCCAGCAAGACCACCATGCGTCCGCGGACCTTGAGGGGTGCGAACTCGGAGATTAGCGTGGAGGCCACCGGCAGCTCGGCGCCGAGGCCAAGTCCGATGAAGAAGCGCAGAACGATGAGGAGCGTGAGGCCCGTCGCCAGGGCGGAAGCACCCGTGGCAAGGCCGTAGACCAGCAGGGTTAGCGCAAAGATGTGGCGGCGGCCGAACTTATCGGCCAAGAGGCCGCCGAAGGTAGCACCCAAGGCCATGCCGATGAAGCCCACGGACGCCAGCCATGAGGACTGGGTCGGTGTGATCCCCCAGTGCACGGCCAGAGCGGCCATGATGAAGGAGATGAGGCCCACGTCCATGGCGTCGAGCGCCCAGCCGATGCCGGAGCCGAAAAGAAGACGTTTGTGTTTTCCGGTGACGGGAAGGCGGTCGAGCCTCTCCGTGCGTGAGATAGAGCGATGATCAAGACGATTCATGCAGGCTAAGCTTACTCTGCGGGGGTAAAGCTTTTTAGCCGCAGAGAATTGGTCACCACAAAGACTGAGCTCAGGGCCATTGCTAACCCCGCCAATAGGGGGTTGAGCAGGCCGAACGCTGCCACGGGAAGAAGAATAATATTATAGGCGAAGGCCCAAAATAGGTTGCCCTTGATGATACGTAGGGTGCTGCGCGCGAGCCGCACTGCCTCGGCGACGGAGCGCAGGTCGTTGTTCATCACCGTGATATCGGAAGCTTCGATCGCCACGTCGGCTCCCGCGCCCATCGCGATTCCGAGGTCCGCCTGCGCGAGCGCTGCGGCGTCGTTGACGCCATCGCCCACCATGGCCACAGTGCGCCCCTGCTCCTGCAGACGAGCAA
The DNA here is from genome assembly GCF_001811545.1 of Corynebacterium sp. HMSC074A09. Taxonomy (NCBI): domain Bacteria; kingdom Bacillati; phylum Actinomycetota; class Actinomycetes; order Mycobacteriales; family Corynebacteriaceae; genus Corynebacterium; species Corynebacterium sp. HMSC074A09. The sequence continues at coordinate 77,628 of NZ_KV805119.1, forward strand.
TAGTATCCACTTTGTCTGCGGGCATGACCTCCGCTGTCACGTTGGCATCATCAATGCCAACGGCCCGCGCCACTGCACGTGCCGCGCCGGCGTTATCCCCGGTGAGTAGGTGGGGTGTAAGTCCTAGCTTGTGCATTGCCGCGATGGCGGCGGCGGAGGATTCCTTGATGCGATCCTGTAGCTCGATGGTGCCTGCCAGGGTGTCATCGACGTAGACGCCCACCTGCGTTCCGGTGCCGTCATAGCCCGCGGGCGGCCGGCCTACCCGCACCCGGGAGCCCTCAATCGTTGCCTCGATTCCCTGGCCGGGAAGCTCGTGGAAGCCCTCGGTTGCGGGTAACTCGCCCTCGTAGGCTGTGCGGATGGCTCGTGCGATGGGGTGCTCGGAACCCTGTTCCGCGGCGGCCGCGAGGCGGAGAACCTCCTGCTGCGTGTGCCCTGCCTTAGCTTGGACTGCTCCCACCGACATCTGGCCTTCGGTGATGGTGCCGGTTTTGTCCAGAACGATGGTGTCGATCTGGCGGGTCGATTCCAAAATCTCCGGGCCCTTGATGAGTATTCCCAGTTCGGCGCCGCGCCCGGTGCCGACGAGGATTGCGGTGGGCGTCGCCAATCCCATGGCGCACGGGCAGGCGATGATGAGGACGGAGACGGCGGCCACGAAGGCCGGGGCGATACCGCCGAACCAGAGGTGCGCCACGAGTGCGAGGATGGCGATACCGATGACGATGGGGACAAAGACGGCGGCGATACGGTCCGCGAGGCGCTGGACCGGTGCCTTCGAGGTCTGGGCCGCAGTAACCAGCGCGCCCATCTGGGCCAAGACGGTGTCGGAGCCAACGCGGGTGGCGCGCACCTCAAGGCGCCCAGAGGCGTTGATGGTCGCGCCCGTTACTGTGCTGCCGGGTGAAACCTCAACCGGCATTGACTCGCCGGTGAGCAGGGATTCATCCACGGCGGAATGACCGCTGAGGACCACGCCATCGGTGGCGATCTTCTCGCCGGGGCGGACCACAAAAACATCGCCTACGCGGAGCTCGCTGGCGGGAATGCGGGTTTCGGTGCCGTCGCGGAGCACGGTGGCTTCTTTAGCCCCCATGGTTAGCAGCGTGGTGAGCGCTTCGGAGGAGCGCCCCTTAGCTTTGAGCTCAAACCATCGTCCAAGCAGCAGGAACGTGATAACCATGCCGACGGACTCGAGATAAATATGGTCCATCTGCGCGTCATTGGAGCGTAGCGTCATGTGCATGGTCATGCCGGGCATCCCGGCATCACCGAAGAAGAGCGCGTAGAGTGACCAACCGAAAGCCGCGGTGGTGCCCAGAGTGATGAGAGTATCCATCGTGGCGGCGCCATGCTTGAGGTTGGCCCAGGTGGCCCGGTGGAAGGGTGCTCCGCCGATGACGTAGACGAGTGTGGTGAGCATCAAGCAGGCCCACTGCCAATGCTGAAACTGCAGGGCCGGGACCATGGAAAGCAGCATCACTGGTAGCGAGAGCGCCGCGGAGATCAGAGTGCGCTGCAGGATGTCGGAGGCCTCGCTTTCGCGAGCATCCTCCGCCGTGCTGGCCGGCTCCTCCCCCTCACCGTTCATGGTGAATGCTCCGTAGCCTGCGCCTTCGACGACGTCGATGAGATCGGCGGGCGTCGTCGTTGCAGGGTCATAACTCACGGAGGCAGACTCCGTGGCGAAGTTGACCGTGGCTTCAACGTTGTCGAGCTTGTTGAGCTTGCGTTCGACGCGGGAGGAACACGACGTGCAGGTCATCCCGGTGATGCCGAGGGTGAGACTGGTAGTCATGCTGTTTAGGCCAACTCGTAGCCGGCTTCGACGACGGCGGCGGCGACTTGGTCGTCGCTAAAGCCCTCCCCGGTCACGGTGACGGCGCCGGTGGTGTGGTCGGCAGTAACGTCGGTGACGCCACTGATCTCTGAGATCTCTTCCTTGACGGAAAGCTCGCAGTGGCCACAGGTCATGCCGGTAACGGTGTAGGTTGTGGTGCTCATGGTGGATCCTTCTCCTTACCTTGGGGGTTAATGTCACTGTCGAGGATATACCCCCCTGGGGTATGTGGGCAAGGAATAATCGAGTCTTGTGTACCGTTGGGGGTTGATAGAACCGAGAAATATCCCCGAGACTGATAGGAAAAGACATGGCAACGATTGACATTACTGAGGACACGTTCCAGGAGACTGTTTCCGGCGACGGCATTACGCTCGTCGATGCTTGGGCGGAATGGTGCGGCCCGTGCAAGCGCTTCGGCCCAGTCTTTGAGAAGGCATCTGAAGAGCACCCCGATGCCACGTTCGCCAAGCTGGATACCGAGGCCAACCAGGAGCTATCCGCGAAGCTGCAGATTCAGTCCATCCCCACCTTGATGGTGTTCCGCGACGGCATCCTGGTCTTCCGCGAGGCTGGCGCTCTGCCGCCGGCGGCACTGGAGGATCTCATTGGCCAGGTTAAGGCCCTCGACATGGACGAGGTCCGCGCCCAGGTGGAGAGCCAGCAGGCGGAATAGAACTGGTTAGTCCTTGTCTGCGGTGAGGTCCCGGTGGCCCCGCCGCGCGCGCTTTCCTGTGAGTATCGCTACACTCGCAGGAAAGCGTCTTTTTATATAGGGCACCAATAAGAGCTGCATTAACTACTGCTGCAGGAACCACAAAGGAGTGAGTGCGATGGCAAATCCATTTAGCAAAGGCTGGAAGTATGTGATGGCTTCTTTCGATCAGAAGATCGATGAGAATGCTGACCCCAAGGTCCAGATCCAGCAGGCCGTGGAAGGCGCGAAGAAGCAGCATCGCGAGATTTCCGAACACGCAGCGGAGATTATTGGACGCAAGACCCAGTTGGAAATGCAGCTCAACCGCCTGGTGAAGACGCAGCAGGATTATCAGGATCAGACCCGCCGGGCGCTGGAGTTGGCGGATGCCTCTGAGGATCCGCAGAAGGCCGCCGAGTACAACCAGGCGGCAGAGGTCGTGGCGAGCCAGCTGGTCGCCGTGGAAAACGAGCTGGCTAACCTGAAAACGCAGCACGAGGCGGCTACCCAGGCTGCTGAGCAGGCGAAGGCCCAGCAGCAGCAGTCGGAGGCCCGCCTGAAGGAGCAACTGGCGCAGGTGGACCAGTTGCTGTCCCAGGCAGATCAGGCAGCGATGCAGGAAAAGAACGCCGAGGCTTTGAACTCGATGAACGAGCTCAAGCCGGATGATTCCACGCCGACCTTGGACTCGGTGCGCGCCAAGATTGAGAAGCGCTACGCGGATGCGCTCGGCGCCCAGGAGCTCCATCAGGCGGCGGGTGGTAGCCGCATTCAGGAGATCACGGCTGCAGGCCACGACATGGCCGCTACGTCCCGCTTGGACGAGATTCGCGCCGAGATGGCCAAGAGCAAGGAGCTGGAAAACTCGCCCTTCGCCAGCGACCAAGCGCTTGAGGCCGGCGCCGATTCTGATGCTAGTGATGCCAACGCCGAATCGGACTCCGCCGAGGGCAAGCAGTAGCCACTGCGAAGCAAGCCACTACACAGAAAAGGGACCTTCTAGAGCGGGCCGCGCAGCGCGGCCGGGGTGTTTCAGAACCCCACGCTCTCCAAGGTCCCTTTTGACGATTTTCGGTTTAGCTATCTTGGCGGCGGATATTGATGAGCACGCCGCGGATGCCCGAGTGAAAGCCATCGCGCAGGTTGACGCGCTGGGTTTCTGTCAGCGTGTACTCGTGCAGCGTTTCGCAGGCGAACTGCAGCAGCGGGCGATCGATCTCCGGGGGCAGGCCGCCGCCCGAGAGCAGGTGGGCCTGGTCGCGCTGATCGGCGCTCGCGGCGTTGTCGAACCACCACGAGGCATATTGCTGCCCCACGTCAAAGGGGGACTGGAACCCGGCGGAGCTCCACACTTCTTCGGGGAGCGGAACATACTTCGACCGCAGCTTGCGGCGCGGCGCCATCATCGAAGGTTTGGGCGCAGCTGGCTTGGGCGTTGGCTTCGAGCTTTCGGGGGCTGCGTCCGCTTCCTCGCCCGCAGGCTCCTGCGAGTCGATGCCGGGCGCGGAAGGCTGCTCGCCGGAGGGGAGAGGCTCCTCTTCCTTGCGGGAGGTATCGGGCGCAGCCGATTCGGGATGAGAGGCAGTCGCGGCAACGTCCGTCGCGGCGGCAGAAGGTGTGGCCGGGCCGGGCTTGGGGGCGGAGGGGAAGGCGGCTTGCGCCTCGGTGGGCTCGTCGCACTCCTCTGCGTGCTCATCGGCGGCAACGGCTTCGCCCTCGCTGCCGTCCTCGGAGTGCTGGGGCTCGCGGATGGTCGGCGGCAGCGGCCCTTCGAGGACCTCGAGCTCCATTGCGTCGGCGAAGTCTTCCCGCGGATCCAGGATGGTGGTGGAGTCGCACGCATGGCGCAACGCCGAGGACATCGAATCCCAGCCAAAGCCATAGAGGTGTACGCGCACGCCGTTGTTCACGGCTTCTTGGACGCCGGGAATCATGTCGGCATCGCCGGAGACCAAGACAAAGTCTGTGACTTGGCCTTTCATGGCGGAGACGATCATGTCGGCGACAAGGCGGGTGTCCACGGCTTTCTGTGTGCGACGCTCGCCCCACTCGATGAGCTGGCCGGTGCGTAGCTGGACGCCGTCGCAGACGCGCAGTGCGCGTTGGTAGCGGTGGGGGCCGGTATCCGGGATTCCGTCATACCAGTATTGGCGGTGAACGCGGTTGCCCACCTGGGTTTCAATCATCGAACCGAGGGAGCTGACCACTTCGGGTAAATCAATCTCTAGCTGGGCACGGGCGCCCGTCTCCCAGGAGTTATAGAAACTGGCGAGTAGATATGACGTGTCGACGAAGACAAGTGTTCGTTCAAGCATGGCTCCTAAATTCCGTTCTATTTCTTCTAACTAATTTTCTTAGGTCACTTCTGTGAGGTCTTCCAGCCTACGGCCGGTGTAGTCCAGTGTGCCCCATTAGCCACAAAACGTCGATAACCTTGAGGAAATTCCCAGGTCAAAGATATGGAATGGGGAGACCTTGCACTGGCCGAAGGTTGGTTATATGGTTAGTTACATGAGTAACCAACCAGCTAAGGGGTCTGCATGGACAACTCCGCGCAGCCGCTCTTTCGTCAGATAGCGGTGCTCATCGAGGACGCCATCATCGAGGGCACTCTCGCTGAGGGTGCCCAGGCACCGTCCACGAATGAGCTCGCCGCCTTCCACAGCATCAACCCCGCGACCGCCCGCAAGGGGCTGACCCTCCTCGTGGATCTCGGAATCCTCGAAAAACGCCGAGGCATCGGCATGTTCGTCACCTCTGGTGCCGCCGAACTGATCCGGGCGCGGCGTCGCCAAGACTTTGCGGCTGAATACGCCGCACCGCTTATCGACGAAGCCGTGCACCTGGGCTACACCCGCCAGCAACTCCATGACCTCATCGACCTTGTCGCAGAAAGTCGAGGACTCTACTCATGATTTCTACCCCGCACTTCACCTTCGACGACGGCCTCACTCACGGCCTCGTCGGCCCCAACGGCATTGGCAAAACCACCTTGCTGCGTAAAATCGCCGGTCAGCTGAGTGCTTCCGGCATCACCGTCGATGGTGGCAAGCCCTACGACAATGAAAAAGTCCTCAACAAGATCGTGCTCATGGGTATCGATAACCCCCTGCCCGAAGGCTGGAACCTGAAGAAGGTCTTCACTGTATCCAGCCTGCGCTGGACCACCTGGAACAAGGAGCGCGCCGAGGAATTGGTCGAGCGCTTCGAGCTTCCGATGAAGAATTACTCGGGCCTCTCCCGCGGGCAAAAGTCCGCAGCGAGCTTCATCGTTGCCGTGGCCTCGGGGGTGCCGTACATGCTTCTCGACGAACCCTACCTCGGCCTCGACGCCGCCAAGCGGGAGGTGTTCTACGAGGTCTTGCGTGAAGAGCACGGCCGCACCATTATCGTCTCCACCCACCACCTCAACGAGCTTTCCGGTTTGCTCGATACCGTAGCCCTGATGGGGGACAACCCCTTGTCCGGCCCCATCGATGAGTTCATCGAGGGTGTCGTCCAGCTCACTGGCTCTGCCGAAGCCCTCGATCGCGCGCTGGGGCGCCTGCAGCTCCCGGTGCTTGAGCGCGAAACCTCAGCCGTCGCTGACCGTGTGCTTGTCGACGCCCGCCCCAACCACACCGCCAACGTCTTTGCCATGGCCCAGGAAATGGGGCTTCGCGCCACCGAGGTATCCCTCGAACAGGCAGTTCTGGCATTGGGGGAGGCGTGATGAAGCTTTATAGGCATATGGCGCTGAGCTGGATCAGCTTCTTCTACGCCTTGTGGATTGTCATCCTTCCGGTGCTGGGAATGGACCGTGGGCAAGGCTGGGCCATCGGGTATTCACTCCTTATGGCGCTCCAGCTCTACCTGGTCCAGCCTGACTTCTCGCGCTACCTCACCTTTGGTCTCAGTACGCGCGTCTGGAACGGGCACCGGCGAATCAATGCCTCCCTGGCGCTTTTGCTCCTTCTCGTCAGCGCACCCTGGGCTTTCCCGTGGTGGGTCCTCATTGCGCCGGCGCTCATGTGGGTGGTGTGCATGACGAAACGCTTTGAGCCATCACGACTGACCACTGGCTCCCTCATCGTAGGCAGCGATGGTGATTCTTCGACGGGCTGGTTCTCAGCGTCCCCGGTCTCCCAGATTGTGTTGCGCCCTCAAGCTCGCGCGTGGATGTGGGCTGCATTCGGTATAGCCATCGCAACTGCGATAAACATCGTGGTGAGCAAGCTGTGGGATAAGGGTGTGGGCATCGTAGGCGCCATAGTCACGTTGATTGTCCTGCCGCTAGTGGCTGACGCGGTTCGCAGCTCGATGAAGGATGCGGTGACCTTTGGCGTTCCACGCGCGGCCTGGTCCACAGCGACGTTATTGTGTACCGCGATTCCAGTGGGCTTGGGAGCTGTCACTGATGTGGTGACGTTGATGTGGACCGGAAGCCTCGCCGGATTCACCATCGTTCCCCTTGCAATGGCTGCCGTTCTCGTGAGCTTTGCGATCACCGACAAAGAGACATGGCCCTATACGGCTGTCACGGTCGGAGCCATTGCTGCCGTGTTGCTTGCGTGGCTACTTAACTCTGAGATCTCTGTGTGGTGGACGCTCACAGGGATGGCAATCATCTACGTCGTGTGGGTTGCCGCATATCCCCGGATGGCTAAAAAGACCAACGTGTTTAGCCCGGGCCTCATGGGCTGGTTTGGGGCACACTGAGCGCCATCCAATGTCTGCGTTAAAAAGGTTGTTTTAGTGCACTTCAAGAAGGGGTAAAAACCTTCATTGAAGTGCATATTTGTGTTTTATCAAGGCCGTGTGTAACTTTATATGAGTCAGCGCGACCGACAGCGCCCCACAGGAACTCAGCTTCTTGAAGCGAGGCGGTAGGAAAACAGGCCCTGGCAACAAATATTTTCTTTACTCGCAGTACTGCGTTTCGCTTAAAGCGGTCCGTATGGCTGTGTGGTGACGATGTTTGAGAACTCAATAGTGTGCCAATGTA
>NZ_KV805120.1:0-955 GCF_001811545.1 Corynebacterium sp. HMSC074A09
GATGGTGCCTTGGGGAAGGTATCGAAGGCCTGGCGTGGTGTGATGTGCATTTTGCCGACCAGCAGTGATTGGTGCCGTCGTCGCTCGTTGTAGACCTGACGATATTCAGCCAGATATGTGTTGACCTCAGCAAGGCTGACTGGGTGGCGTGCATCGAGGAACTGGGTCAACGTGCGGTGAGAGCGTTCGTCTTTTCCCTGGGTTGTCGGGGCGAAACCAGCAATAGCAAGAACACCTTGGCTAGCGAGCCAAGTTTCAGTAGCAGAGAGAAAACCACGGTGATAGGTGGCGAACGCATCGCCATTGTCGGAAAGGATTTCTTGAGGTTTGCCGTAGGCAGCGAACGCTGCGGCCAGTACGGCGCGCGCATCAGTACCGTTTTCTGGCAGAGCGAACGCTGTGGTTCCGACATCGAATCTGCTGGCATCATCGATAATCTGGTAAATCGTGACATGCGTGTGGGCATGGTCAAAGAGGCGATAGACCAGTCCATCGATTTGCCAGAGTTCACCGACGAGATCACGGGCGAAGCGCTTATAGGAGCTGCGGGGGCGTTTGCGGGCATTGGCATCAACAAATCCCAGCTCATGAAGCCACGAGGCGATTGTAGAACGCGATGGGGTGGAATCTGGGCCTGAAGTGTCAAACAAGAAGTAGTAGATCGACCAAGGCCCATAATCCAAGCCTTGCTCCATCAACTCCTGTCTGGCGTGGACGACTGCGATTTTATCGGCCTCGTCAAATTTCTTCATCGGATTCTTCGGGGCAGTCGAATCAGGCACAATACCTGCGCGACCCTTCTGCGCTATCCGGCTTTTGATGTTGTGGTACGTCTGCCGCGAGATTCCTAATTCTTTGCAAAACTGTGTGACCGTCTTGCCGTCACGAACGGGATCGAAATCTGCGACCTTTCTACGCTTATGCAATGGAATAGCCATCCGGCTATTCCACCGCC
>NZ_KV805121.1:0-2683 GCF_001811545.1 Corynebacterium sp. HMSC074A09
CCTATGGGGTACTGTTCATGTGCTTAGGACAAACGGATTTCAGCTGTTTGCGGCAGGGCTATTTACGGCGCGGCTTCAGCACCTGGAGCCATTTCAGTGGCGCGCCATTATACAAGATGGCAGTCGTATAGATGCGGGCAGAAGCCCGGATCACTATGAGAGTAAGGGCGAACATGAAAAGCATTGATAAACTAAATTGCAAGCTCGTCATGTTGCCTGCCGCATATTGCAACGGTGCGTGACCAATAGAAAAAGGCGGAATCCACGCTATGATCCGCATCCAGGTGCTATCAAGCTGGGTAAAGAAAACCGTGGGAGTGTAGAGGACCGCGAAAATAAGCAGCATGATGGGCGACTGAGTGGACTGAAGGTCTTCGGTACGCTGCACCATCGCTCCCGCTGCAGCATAAAGCGAGGAAAAGAACGTAATGCCCAATACGAAGGCAACCAACAGCGCAGGGGCGATACTCCAACTGAATTGGTTATCCCCCAAGATTCCCGAGACTTTAAGTGCGATGGCTCCGCAGCCAATGATGATTCCCATCGCTACAGTTCCAAACACGACATTTCCTAGAATCTTTCCGGACAGGAAGTCGGTCGGCTTCACAGAAGCTACGATGAGCTCAATGATTCTAGATGACTTTTCCTCCGTGACGCGTGAACCCACGCTATTCGCAAAGAGCGTGAGCGCCAGCATTAGGATGACGATACCGATGAGAGCTGCCCAGACATTCCACTGATTTCGGTTTGCCCTATCGTCGTTATCTGCTTCTAGATAGTGTTCTGTAACAGAGAGCATCGGAGCTGACGCGGCCAGCTGCGCAGGGCTAACGCCTACGGTTTCCAATGCTCGATACAAAGAAATCTGCTGCGAAACAGTTTGCGCTAGCGTCTCTAGTTCCGAGAAAGCAGTGCCCTTGTGTATAAAGTCAAGAGTATCGCCGTCCAAGAAAAAAGCAGCTGCCGCGTCACCGTCGGTGACCATCTGCCGGCCAGCCTCGGCGTTGGCGACTGAAATGGCTGTAAATCCAGTTCCCTCGAAGATGGTGGGGTCAATGTTGGACACGGCAACGGTCTTTTTAGCAGCTGCACCAGGCGAATTGAGCTGATGACTGCCAAACATGATTCCACCCACGAGTGCCACGAGAACCAGTACGAGGGTGAGCATAATCCCCTTGCTTCGTAGAGAATTCCGGATCTCTCGGCGAGCAACCGTGGCGATAATATGGGGCGAAGAATAGTTGGTCATGACACGTACTTCCTGAATAGATCTGCAAGGTCGGGCACGACCCGATAGAAACCAGTGACGACTCCCGCCGCCTGAGCAGCACAGAGCAGGGGCTGAACATGGTCTTCCCCAGGCAGCTCTAGGACCACGCCAGTACTGTCTTCCGACACCACGGAAACTCCCCCGGGATACCAACCACGAGCTAAAATGTCTACGCGGTAACGCAGCGGCCCTTGAGAACGCAAGCTGCTTACGGTGTCCTCAGCCACCAGCTTGCCCCCGGCCAAAATGCCAATGCTGTTGCAGATACGCTGCACCAAGTCCAGCTGATGCGAAGAAAAGAGAACGGGAACGCCGCGTTGGGCGTATTCAGCAAGGATATCACCCATGGCATTCACCGCCAGCGGGTCCAGCCCAGAGAAAGGCTCGTCGAGGATAAGTAGGTCGGGTGAATGCACCAAAGCCGCGGCCAGTTGCACTTTCTGTTGGTTACCCAAAGAAAGAGAATCGAGCTTGTCATGGGCGCGTTCTACCAGTCCTAGTCGCTCCAGCAGTTCAAACGCATTCGCACGCGATGTGGAAGCGCTTATCCCATGCAGCTGAGACAGGAACACCAGCTGGTCAATAATACTTTCCTTGCCATAGAGCCCGCGTTCTTCCGGCATGTAGCCGATGCGCTTACGCAGGTCTGCATCGATGGGCTTTCCGTCGAAGAGCGCTTCTCCGGACTCCGGCAGGAGCACACCGATGATGATACGCATCGTCGTAGATTTGCCCGCGCCGTTGGAACCGACGAAGCCGTAGATATCCCCCTCGTTAACATGCAGAGATAAATCGGAAAGAATCTTTTTATCACCGAAACTCTTGTGGAGACGTTCGACTGCCAGAGTAGAAATGGAACCTTCATCCTTTTCGTAATAGAAGTGGTAAGCGACGCTGGGCACTAGGACAGGAGAGTATTAACAGACTCTCAAATACCGTTAAGCTAGGAATATCAATCCTATGGCAATAGCGACAGTGCAAAAAAGAACAGCCACCACACGCCCAGCAGAACCAGAAGTACCAGCATCTCAAGCAGAATGGTAGGAGTGGGAGCGGCACTCCGATAACGCAAGGTATGTGCACCCGCAGGAACGATGTCCACGCGCCCACCCAGAAAGTATGCGGCCAAAGCCGTGAATAGTGCAGCCACCCCGAAAGCCGGCTGCTTACTAATGCCCGCCGCTGCCACTGCGGTGAACACCAGCGGGATACCCAGATGGAGGTAGGACACCGTTTCGCGGAAACCTACCTGAGCACGAATGAATGCGATCGGGAGATCATCTTTCTCACGGTAAATAATTGGTGCAGCGAGACCGAATGAGATGCCAGCCAAGAACCATGCAACCAGTGGGAATAGCATACTCGACCCCCACGCCATGACTTGTCCTAAGCACATGAACAGTACCCCATAGG
>NZ_KV805122.1:0-821 GCF_001811545.1 Corynebacterium sp. HMSC074A09
TTGCCGCGGCTTCGGCGGTGTGCTTGAGCCCCACTACATTGTCGGCGCAGGACCACTCGACCAGTGAGCTATTACGCACTCTTTCAAGGATGGCTGCTTCTAAGCCAACCTCCTGGCTGTCTTCGCGATCCCACATCCTTTTCCACTTAGCACACCCTTAGGGGCCTTAACCGGCGATCTGGGCTGTTTCCCTCTCGACTATGAAGCTTATCCCCCACAGTCTCACTGCCGCACAACACAATTGATGGCATTCGGAGTTTGGCTGACATTGCTAAGATTGTAGTCCCGCTCAACCAACCAGTAGCTCTACCTCCACCAAGCTAATGCGACGCTGCACCTAAATGCATTTCGGGGAGAACCAGCTATCACGGAGTTTGATTGGCCTTTCACCCCTACCCACAACTCATCCCCGCAGTTTTCAACCTACGTGGGTTCGCGCCTCCACAGCATCTTACTACTGCTTCACACTGGCCATGGGTAGATCACCCCGCTTCGGGTCCAGGACATGCCACTAACAACACCCCATTAGGATTCGGTTTCCCTACGGCTACCCCACACGGGTTAACCTCGCGACATGCCGCTGACTCGCAGGCTCATTCTTCAAAAGGCACGCCATCACACACACAAAAGGTGCTCTGACGGATTGTAAGCACATGGTTTCAGGAACTATTTCACTCCCCTCCCGGGGTACTTTTCACCATTCCCTCACGGTACTAATACACTATCGGTCACACTGAGTATTTAGGCTTACCGGGTGGTCCCGGCAGATTCACAGCAGATTCCACGAGCCCGCTGCTACTCGGGCAACCCAACAACTCGCG
>NZ_KV805123.1:0-487 GCF_001811545.1 Corynebacterium sp. HMSC074A09
ACTAACCGGTCCTCTTAACCTTCCAGCACCGGGCAGGCGTCAGTCCATATACATCAACTTAACGTCTTCGCATGGACCTGTGTTTTTGATAAACAGTCGCTTCCCTCTATTCTCTGCGACCCCACAACCCACCACCAACGCAAAGGCTGGCTTAAGTCGTGTGGTCCCCCTTCTCCCGAAGTTACGGGGGCATTTTGCCGAGTTCCTTAACCACAGTTCACCCGAACGCCTTAGTATTTTCAACCTGACCACCTGTGTCGGTTTAGGGTACGGGCCATACATCCACATCGCTAGAGGCTTTTCTCGACAGTACTAGATCACCAACTTCACCCCAATTGGGCTACGCATCACGCCTCAGGCATACGGTGTGCGGATTTGCCTACACACCACCTCACACGCTTACACCAACAATCCACTAAGCGGCATGGCTACTACACTGTGTCACCCCATCACTTGAACCACACATCAGGCCCCACGACATCAACAA